>DATHCP010000048.1:0-37685 GCA_035490535.1 Actinomycetota bacterium | reverse complement strand
ATCTGGAGGTCCTCGACGGTGCTGATCGGGCGGATGTTCGCCCGGTTCCCCTCCGTCGTTCCGGCGATCGCGAGCGTCGCGATCACCCCGACGGCGTCGAGCGCGACCGCGCCGATCAGCAGACCCACCCACAGGCGTGTGGTGCGGACCTTCAGCACCTCGGCACGCACGAGCCGGATCACGGGCCGGTCTCCGCATCCGGACGCGAGGGCGGCACCGGGAGCGACGACGACTGCGCCGGAGCCGCAGGGGCCGGATCGGTGCCCGGCGTGGTCAGCCGAAGGAACGCGTCCTCGAGCGTCGAGGTCTCGCGGCGGAGCTCATGCAGCACGATCGATCCCGCGGCCGCGATCTCGCCGACCCGCTCCGGCGGCAGGTTCCGCACCGCGAGCGAGCCGTCGGGCTCCTCGGCCACGTCGGCGCCCTCGCGGATCAGCGCGGACCGAAGCTCGCCGGCCGATGGGGAGCGCACGAACACGCGCTCGCCGGCCGCCGCCGTCAGCTCGGCGACGGAGCCCTGCGTCACCAACCGTCCCCGGTCGATCACGACCACGCGGTCGGCGACCTCGGCGACCTCGGACAGGATGTGGCTGGACATCAGGACCGCGCCACCACCGTCGGCGAAGCGCCGCAGGAACCCCCGGAGCCATGCGACGCCCGCAGGATCGAGGCCGTTCGCGGGCTCGTCGAGGATCAGCACGGTCGGCTCCCCCAGCAGCGCGGCCGCGAGCGCGAGCCGCTGCCGCATGCCGAACGAGAAGGTCTTCACCTTCGTGCCGCGATAGGAGTCCATCCCCGTCATCGCGAGGACCGCGTCGGCGCGCGCGACGTCCAGGCCACCCGCGACGCACGCGATACGCAGATGATCGCGCGCGGTCCGGCCAGGGTGGAACCCCGTGATCTCGAGCGCCGCGCCGACCCGACGCAGCGGTGCGTCGAGCCGCGCGTACGGACCGCCGAGCACGACGGCCGATCCGGACGTCGGCGCGGCGAGACCGAGCAACAGCCGCATCGTGGTGGTCTTGCCGGCGCCGTTCGGCCCGAGGAAGCCGGTCACGCTGCCGCGCGGCACCCCGAACGACAGGTCGTCGACCGCGTTCACGGCGCCGTAGCGCTTCGTGAGGTCCCGCGCCTCGATCGCCGGCGCCTCCGCGTTCATGGCGGCCAGCCTACCGGGCCCTCCGGAACCTCCCGGGTCGTCCGTCGCGGGGGCCCGACTATGCTGCCGGAGTGACCCTCTACCGGCTCGAGGACCTGCCCGAGGGACTGACGGCGCCCGTGCTGGTCGCCGCGTTCGACGGTTGGATCGACGCGGCCGGAGCCGCCAGTGCCTCCGCCGAGCAGCTCGCGCGCGGCGCCGAGCTCGTGGCGACGTTCGCCGGCGACGTGCTCTTCGACTACCGCTCTCGCCGGCCGACCCTCGACGTGATCGACGGTGTACTGACGCGGCTCGTGTGGCCCGCGCTCGAGCTGCACCGCCGCACGGTGGGCGGGCGCGACCTGTTGATCCTGCACGGCGCGGAGCCGGACTTCCGCTGGAAGGAGCTCGGCGAGGACATCCTCGAGCTGGCGCTGCGCCTCGGCGTCGTGGAATGGGTGAGCCTCGGCGCGATCCCCGCCGCGGTGCCGCACACGCGTGCGGTTCCGGTGATGGCCACGGCGTCCGCAGACGGGCTGCTGCACGAAACCGAGATCCGTGGTCCCGCCGGCCTGCTCCGCGTGCCGAGCGCGTGCCTGTCGGCGATGGAGCTGACGGTGAGCGGAGCGGGGATCCCGGCCGTGGGGTTCTACGCGCAGGTCCCCCACTACGTCGGAGGCCCCTATGCGGGCGCGAGCCTCGCCCTGCTCCAACACCTCGGCCGCCATCTGGGCGTCGAGGTGCCGACCGGGTCGTTCGAGGAGGACGCGCGCGAGCAGCGCGAACGGCTCGACGCGGCCGTCGAGGGCGACGAGGACGTCCGCGAGATCCTCACGCAGCTCGAGCGCGCGAACGAGGATGTGCCCTCCGGCGACGAGCTTGCGGCCGAGATCGAGCGGTTCCTCCGCAACGAGGGAACCGATCCCGGACGGGGGTGACCCCCGTCAGCGTTCCGGGATCCTGAGGTCCTCGGGGCCGGCCGCGATCCGTTCGTACTCGCGCAGGCGATGCCAGGGGATCCCCAGGCGGCGGACGTTCACCATGCGAGGGTCGTCCTCGATCGGCGTCTGCTGCACCACCGTGACCGCGCCGGCGCCAACCTCGAACAGCTCGGTCGGAACGGTCACGACCTCGCCGGCCGCGGTGCCGTCCTCGATCACGAGGCGTACGCGCGGGCCGGCTCGATCCTCCGCGGTCGCGGCCTTCGGCGCGAGGTCCCACCAGAAGCGCTCGACCCGGTGCCACGGCACGAAGCGCCGGCCGATCATCAGCCCGCGCTCACCCGGCTCGAAGTCCTCGGAGACCGACGAGATCGTCGCCGTCGAGCCGTCGCTCTCGGCCAGCACCACGGTGACGGTGGCGGCGGACGCGGAGGGCGAACGGGCGGTCATCGGGTGCGAGCCTACGCCCGACGGACGCCGCGCGCGTCGGCGGACACGCTGCTATCGTTCGACGCGCATCGCGCCGCGGAGGCGAAGTCCGGTCGGAAACCGGCGCTGTCCCGCAACTGTGAGCCCATCGGGCGAGCCAGGCCGCCCTCTCCGGCGCAGCGGCTGAACGAACCTCGAGGCAAGGGGGATCGGCCGACCGATCCGCCCCTCGATCGTCCGTTCCGTTGGGCGCGCGGACGCCCGGGAAGGAGCGCAGCATGGGCCGGATCCTCCGTTGGACGGCGAGCGTCGTCCTGCTGTTCTCGATCGTCGGGGCGAGCCCCGTTCAGGCGGCCCCGCCGAGAACCGACCGGCAGCGGGCCCTCGCCGCCGGCCGGTACCTCGTGGCGAAGCAGTCCCCGAACGGCTCGTTCGCCGGATTCTCACCGGTCGGCAGCACGGCCGACGCGGTGTTGGACCTCGTCGCTCTCGGCCGCGGCGCGCAGCCCCTGCGCGACGCGATCGGGTTCCTGCGCCGGCAGGTCCGTGCGGGCAACGTCGACTCGATCGGCCTGCAGGCGAAGGTGATCCTGGCCGTGCGGGCCGCGGGCGGCGACCCCCGATCGTTCGGTGGCGCCGACCTCGTGCGCGAGATCACCGACACGTACCGGCCGAGCGGCCGCTTCGGCACGGCCGTCGTCCTCGATCAAGCACTCGCGATCTTGGCCCTGCGCGCGACGGGGGCCCCGATGAACGTCCAGGCGGCAACCTGGCTCGCCGGCGCGCAGTGTCCCGACGGCGGCTGGCAGTACGACCGACCCTACCGGGCCGGTGAGAACCGCCACTGCCTCGACACCTCGACGAACGACGTCTACGGCTCCGACTCGAACACGACCGCCTACGCGATCATGGCGCTCGAAGGCCTCGCCACCCCGGCGAAGGACCCGTTCGCGTTCCTCACGAAGCTGCGCGACCGCTCGGCCGGCCCCGCCAACGGCGGCTGGGGCTTCACCTGGGGGTTCCGCACGACCGACGCGAACTCTACGGCGCTCGTCCTGCAGGCCTATGCGGCGTCCGGCACGCCGGTTCCGGGTGGCGCCGGGCAGGCCCTGGCGCGCTTGCAGTACCGGTGCGGCTCGGTCGCGTACTCGTGGAAGGCCGGGGCGCGCACCGGTCAGGACCTTGGCGCCACGATCGGCGCGATCCTCGGGTTCCTCCGCACCCCGTTGCCGGTCTCCGGCTCGGTGACGGGCACCTTCGCGGGCGCGTCGTCCTGTCCCGCCTAGGAACGATGCGCTGCCGGCTCGCGGCCGTGTTCGTCGTCGCCGCCGCGTCGCTGATCGTGGCGACGCCAGCGATCGGCGGCACGGCGCCCGGCTGCGCCGCGACCGGCGGCCCGCACGCGGCGCTCGTGGTGGACACGGGGTCGCGCTCGACCGCGTACTGCGTGGCGCTGGACGCGCCCAGCGTCAGCGGGATCCACCTGATCCAGCTGGCGGCGGCGCAGCGAGGCCTGAGCTACGGCCTGGGGTTCGGCGGCCAGGCCGTCTGCCGGCTCCAGGGCGTGGGCCCGGCCGGCGACGACTGCTTCGCGTCGTACCCCCGGTACTGGGGCTACTGGCACGGCAACGGTTCCGGCGGATGGGCCTGGGCGTCGGCCGGCGCCAGCGCCTCGACGATCCACGACGGCGACGTCGACGGCTGGGTCTGGGGGACGGGCGACTCGGGCACGACCCATCCCTCGCCACCGAGGATCGCGATCGCCTCGATCTGCACGGTCTCCCTCCCGACGGATCCGACCGCGGCCTCCCCGGCCGTCCGATCGAGCCCGCCGGCCACCCGGCCCGCGGCCGGGACACCTCGCCCCACCCGGCCACCCAGCGCGAGCCCCCCCGCCCACACCTCGTCGTCGTCCCGTCCTCCCGTTCGGATCGTCGCCGGGGCCGCGCCGGGACCGCCTCCGAGCGGCGGCATGCCGCCGGGCGTTCCGCTCGCCGCCGCGATGGCGCTGGTGTTGGGCGCGGCCGGGCTGCTGCGAACGCGCAGCCGTCGGAGGACCGACCCGTGAGCCGCACCGCGGGCGCCGCGATCCACCCCGCCGCCTGGATCGTATGGGCGTCGTGCGCCGGCTTCGCGGCGTTCGTCACGACCGATCCGGTGTACCTGCTGCTGCTCGTGTCGGTCGCGTGGTTCGTGCACGCGGGCGCCCCGAGGACGTCCACGTCCGCACGATCCTTCCGCGTGTTCATCGTGGCGGCGCTCGTCGCGGTGGTCCTGCGGACGGCGCTCGCGTTCCTGGGCGCCCTCGTGCCCTCGATCGGCGCCGTCACCGCCTCGACGATCGCATTCGCGTTCCTCGAGGGCCTGCGGCTCGGCGCGATCCTGGTGGTGTTCGGCACGTTCAACGGTGTGACCGACCCCTTCGGCCTGGTCCGGATGGCGCCGCGGCGCTTCCACGAACCGGCGCTGGCGGCTGCGCTCGCCCTGTCGATCGCGCCGCGGACGATCGCGAGCGCCGGGGACGTTCGCGAGGCGCAGCGCCTGCGCGGGCTGCCGGTCTCGGGTCTTCGGTCGCTCCCCTCGCTCGCCGTGCCGGTCCTCGAACGCGGGATGGAGGAGGCCTCGACGCTTGCCGAGTCGATGGACGCCCGCGGGCACGGCCGCGGAACGCGCTCCCGCTACCGCCCGCAGGGGTGGTCGGTCGGCGCGATCGCGATCGTCGTCACGTCGATCGTCGCGGCCGGCATCTTCCTGGGCGCGTCGATCGGCGGGTGGGGCGGGCTGCACCCCGCCACCTCGCCGATCGGCTGGCCGGCCGCCGACCCCCGCCTGCTGACGGCGATCGCCCTCCTGGCGACGCCGGGCCTCGTCCGGACGGAGGCGCGTCCATGACGCCGGCGAACGACGCGCTTCGCTACGACGGCGTGTCGTTCACCTATCCGGACGCCGACGCGCCCGCGCTCGTCGACGTCGACGTCACGGTCGCGCCGGGATGCTTCGCCCTCGCGGCCGGGCCGACCGGCGCCGGGAAGTCGACGTTCCTGCGCGCGGCGAACGGGCTCGTCCCGCACTTCACCGGCGGCCGCTTCGCCGGGCGTGTGCGCGCCGAGGGGCGGGACACCCTCGAACATGCGCCCCGGGCGCTCGCCGACGTGGTCGCGTTCGTGCCCCAGGATCCGGGCGCGTCCTTCGTCGTGGACCGGGTCGAGGACGAGCTCGCGTACGGGATGGAGAACCTGGGCGTCGGGCCGGCGCACATGCGGCGGCGTGTCGAGGAGATGCTGGACCTGCTCGACCTCGCCGCGCTCCGCGACCGGTCGGTGCGCACGCTCTCCGGCGGAGAACGCCAGCGCGTCGCGATCGCGGCCGCGCTCGCGGCCGGCCCTCGGATCGTCGTCCTCGACGAGCCCACGTCCCAGCTCGACCCGCAGGGCGCCGAGGACGTGATGGCAGCTCTGCAGCGACTGGTCCACGACCACGGGATGACGGTCGTCGTGGCCGAGCACCGCCTCGAACGCGTGGCGGGTTGGGTGGACGTCGCGCTCGGGTTCGACCGCGGCCGCGTCACCGGCGGCGACCCCGCGACGGTGCTCCGGATGCTCGCGCTCGGGCCTCCCGTCGCCCGGCTCGGATGGTCCGTCGGGTGGGATCCGGCGCCGCTCACCGTGCGGGACGCGCGGCGCGCCGCGCGTGCCGCGACCCTCCCCGAGCCGCCGGGCGCCGCTCCCGCGGCGCCCGGCCCGGTCCTGGCCGAGACCGCGGGCCTCACCGTCGCCTACGACGGCCGGCCGGCGCTGCGCGAGGTCGACCTTCGGATCCTCGCCGGCGAGGTTGTCGCGGTGATGGGGCGCAACGGCGCCGGCAAGTCCACGCTGCTCGGCGCGTTCGCCGGCGTCCGGGAGCCGTCGGCCGGTACCGTGCGGATCGGCGGCCACGCCCCACGGCCCGGCATCGATGCTGCGCTGTGCCCGCAGGACCCGGACCGGATCCTGTTCGCCGACTCCGTGCGTGCCGAGGTCGGCGCGACCCTCGCGGCGCGCTCGTCCCATGACGATCCCGGCGCCTGGCTCGAGCGCCTGGGGATCGCCGAGCTGTCGGCGCGGCATCCGCGGGACCTCTCGGCCGGCCAGCGTCTGCTGGTGGCGACCGCCGCCACGGCGGCCACCGGAGCGCCCCTCCTGCTTCTCGACGAACCGACGCGCGGCCTCGATCCGGACGCGAAGGCGCGCCTGGTGCGCTTCGTTCGAGGCCGCGCGGCCGAAGGCGACGCCACGGTCGTGGCCACCCACGACGTCGAGCTCGCCGCCGCCGTGGCCACCCGGATCGTGATGCTCGGCGCCGGCGACGTGGTCGCCGACGGCGATCCCGCACCGGTGCTCGGCGACTCGTACGTGTTCGCACCGCAGATGACGCGGGTCTTCGGCGAGGGATGGCTCACGGTCGAGCAGGTCGAGGTGGCCCTGGCATGAACGTCACGATCGACACGCGCCCGGTGGCCGAACCCACGCCGTGGCTCGCCCGCACGCCCCGGATCCGCTCCGCGCTGCTCGTCGCCGCGAACCTCCTCGGCCTGGCGGCGTTCGTGTGGCCGTTCCTCGTCCCCTCGCTCGCGGGCCCGTCCGACGAGAACCACGCCGGCGACGGTCCGTGGATCCTGCTGGCGCTCGGGGCGATCCTGCTGGCCCTGCTGTTCCTAGAGCTCGGCCGCGGCGGCCTCGGTCCGAAGACCGTCGCCCTCCTCGGCGTGCTCGGCGCCGCGATGGTCGCCTTGCGCCTGCCGGGCTTCGTCGCGGGCTTCAGCGCGATGTTCCTGGTCGTGCTGGTGGCCGGCAACGCGTTCGGGCCGTCGTTCGGGTTCCTGCTGGGCGCGGTGGGGACCTTCGCGAGCGGCCTGTTCCTGGGGGGGCTCGGGCCGTGGCTGCCCTTCCAGATGGTCGCGGTCGGTTGGGTCGGCGCCGGCGCCGGCCTGCTGCCGCACGGACGCACCTGGACGACGCGCCTGACGTGGCTCGCGGGCTACGGTGTCCTCAGCGGCTACGCGTTCGGCGTGATCATGGGGCTGTGGTTCTGGCCGTTCCTGACCGACGGCTCCGCCCTCGCCTGGAGCCCCGCGGCCAGCACCGTGACGAACGTGCGTCGCTACCTCGCGTTCTATGCGGTGGACGCCTTCGTCTGGGACACGTTCCGTGCGGTCGGGAACGCCGTGCTCGTGCTGCTGGTCGGCCGGCCGGTGCTCGGTGCGCTCGACCGCGCCGCACGCCGGATGCGCCTCGACGTGGTATGACGATCGCCCGATCGAGCGGAGGTCCCACGATGACGCAGTTCCCGCCCGGGTTCTTCCAGGACGCCGGCGCCTACCGGCAGCCCGAGGCCGAGGAGATCTACGAGGAAGAGGAGCACGAAGGCCACGAGGAGCACGAGCACGGCGAGGGCTGCGGCCACGAGGCCGTGCAGCACGGCGACCACGTCGACTACGTGCACGACGGCCACCGGCATTTCCTGAAGGACGGCATCTGGCACCACCACAAGAGCGAGTGATCGCTCTGGGAGCATCTGCGCTATGACCGCCGCCCCCAGCGAGCGCGCGCAGGTGCACCGTCACCCCGAGCGCGCCGACTACGACCGTGCGACCGTCGAACGGATCCTCGACGAGGCGCTGATCTGCCACGTCGCGTGGACCGACGACGAGGGCCGCGCCCGCGTCCTGCCGACGATCCAGGCCCGGGTCGGCGACGTCCTGTACCTGCACGGCTCCCGCGCGGCACGTGCGTGGAAGGCGGTGGCCGCCGGCGCCGAGGTCTGCGTGGTGGCGACGATCGTCGACGGCCTGGTCCTGGCACGCTCGGCCTTCAGCCATTCGATGAACTACCGCAGCGTGGTGCTGTACGGCCGGGCCCGCGAGGTGACCGAACCCGGAGAGCTGCTGGAGGCCGCCCGGGCGATCACCCGCCACGTCCTGCCCGGCCGGGAGGACGAGGCACGGATGCCCACCACGGACGAGTACCGCCAGACGATCCTGTTCGCGATCCCGATCGAAGAGGCCTCCGCGAAGATCCGGACCGGCCCCCCGAAGGACGACGAGGAGGACCTCGCCTCCTCGATCTGGGCCGGGGTGCTGCCCCTCACCACCGCCGCCGGCACCCCCGAGCCGTCCCCGGACCTCGCCGCGGGGATCGAGCCGCCCGGCTACGTGCTCCGGCCCGACCGCCCGTAGGCCTCTCGAGGGGTTCGACAGCCGCCCCTTCCCGTGGTACAAGTATGTCGTCCCGCTATATCGGGTCGATATATCGACCTGGAAAGGTCAGCCCGCACGATGCTCGAACTCGCGATCCTCGGCCTGCTGAAGGAACGCCCGATGCACGGCTATCAGCTCTCCCGGGAGCTGGCCGAGCAGCTCGGCGGCATGTGGCGGGTGAGCTACGGCTCGCTCTACCCCACGCTCCGCCGCCTGGAACGCGACGGCGCGGTCGAGCAGGTACCCGGAGACACCGCCGGGAAGGGCCGGCGCAAGCTCGTGTACCGGATCACGCCCGAGGGCGAACGACTGTTCCTGCGGTTGCTGGAGGAGCCGCCCCAGGAGGGCCAGGCCGAGGACGCCCGGTTCCGCGTGCGCCTCGCGTTCTTCCGGTACCTCCCGCCCGAGACCCGGATCCGGCTGCTCGAGCGGCGTCGCGCCGCCCTGCAGGACCGGCTCGACCAGCTCACGGCCGCGATCCGCGCCGCGACGGACGACGGGGACGAGTACCAGCGGGCGCTGATGGACCACGGGCGGGCCGCCACGGAGGCGGACATCGCCTGGCTGAACGGATTGATCCACTCGGAACGCACGAGGTACGGCATCACGGCTCCCGTCGGGGAGCGGCGTCGCGCGTCCGCGACGCTGCGCAGGAAGGAGCGCACCGGATGAGCGAGGTTCGTATCGCGATCGTCGGCGTGGGGAACTGCGCCTCGTCCCTGGTTCAGGGGCTCGAGTACTACAAGGACGCGGATCCATCGGACCGCGTGCCGGGCCTGATGCACGTCGAGCTGGGCGGCTACCACGTCCGTGATGTCCGGGTCGTGGCCGCGTTCGACGTCGACGCGAAGAAGGTCGGCAAGGACGTCGCCGAGGCGATCGCCACCGAGCCGAACAACACGATCCGCTTCGCGGACGTGCCGCCGCTCGGCGTGCCGGTGCTCCGTGGACGGACGCTCGACAGCCTCGGGATGTACTACCGCGACACGATCGTCGAGTCCGACGAGCCGGAGGCCGACGTCGTGCGCGTCCTGCGCGACGAGCAGGTCGACGTGCTGATCTCCTACCTGCCGGTCGGCTCCGAGCAGGCCGACCGTTACTACGCGGAGTGCGCGCTCGAGGCGGGCGTGGCCTTCGTCAACGCGCTGCCGGTGTTCATCGCCAGCGATCCGGTCTGGGCGAAGCGGTTCGCCGACGCCGGCGTGCCGATCGTCGGCGACGACATCAAGTCGCAGGTCGGCGCCACGATCACGCACCGGATGCTGGCGAAGCTCTTCGAGGACCGCGGCGTCGAACTCGACCGCACGTACCAGCTGAACTTCGGCGGCAACATGGACTTCATGAACATGCTCGAGCGCGAACGCCTGACCTCGAAGAAGATCTCGAAGACCCGGTCGGTGCAATCGCAGCTGGAGACCCCGCTGCCGAAGGAGAACATCCACATCGGCCCGAGCGACCACGTCCCGTGGCTCCAGGACCGCAAGTGGGCGTTGATCCGCCTCGAGGGCCGGAACTTCGGCGACGTCCCCCTGACCGTGGAGATGAAGCTCGAGGTCTGGGACTCGCCGAACTCGGCCGGCGTGATCATCGACGCGGTGCGGTGCGCCAAGGTCGCGAAGGACCGTGGGATCGGCGGCCCGCTGATCGGGCCGGCCGCGTACTTCATGAAGTCGCCACCGGTGCAGTTCCCCGACGAGGTCGGACGCGAGATGGTCGAGCAGTTCATCCGCGACGAGGGTGAAGGCGCCCGGACCGACTGGACCGCGTTCGTCGAGTTCACGAGCTGACCTCCGGGCGCCGGACCGATGGCCGGGTCCGCGCCCGCCGGCACGATCGCCCGCGTCCGCGGCGCGCTGCGCAACGGCGACTTCCGCAAGCTCCTGTCGATCCGGCTCGTCGGCCAGGCCGGCGACGGCTGCTTCCAGGCGGCGCTCGTCGCCTCGGTGGTGTTCGCGCCGACCGAGCACAGCACCACGGTAGGGCTGTTCAAGGCCGCGCTGATCACCGCGTTGCCGTTCACGCTGCTCGGGCCGTTCGTCGGGGTGTTCATCGACCGGTGGCGGCGGCGGCGGATCCTGGCCGTGGCGCCGCTGCTGAAGGTCGCGTTCGTCGGGCTCGTGCTGTTCGATCCGACGTCGCAGGCGGTCCCGTTCTACCTGGGGGCGCTGGTCGTGCTGTCGATCAACCGGTTCTATCTGGCCACCGCCTCGGCGGTCGTGCCCCGGACCGTGCCGGTCGAGGACCTGCTCATGGCGAACTCGCTGGCGACGGTCGGCGGGACCCTGGCCCTGCTGGTCGGAGTGTTCGTCGGCGGGAAGATCGCCGGCGCCGAGGGCACGACGCCGGTCGTCGTGATCGCCGGCGTCGGCTGGCTCCTGGCCGCGCTGATCGCCGCCCGGATCCGCTCGGATCTCGCGCCCATGACGATCCGTGGCCCCGCGACGGCGCTGCACAACGAGGTGCACCGCGTCGTCGTCGAGATGGTCGACGGCGCGCGGATGCTGGTCCGGACCCCTCGAGCGCTGGGCCCGATCACGTCGATCACGCTCGACCAGGTCGGGCAGGGCGTGATCCTCACGCTCGCGCTGGTCGAGTTCCGCGACGTGCTCGGCGCGGGCGTCGGCTCGTTCTCCAACGTGATCGGGGCGGGCGGCGTGGGGGTGCTCCTCGGGATCGCCACGATCGGCGCGCTCGAACAGCGCTTCTCGAAGGAGCGGATCGTCGGCGCCGCGTTCGTCCTGGGGGGCGTGGCCTTGGTGCTGACCGGCCTCTACCTGCGGGGCTGGTCGATCCTCGCGGCGAGCCTCGTGGTCGGCGTAGCGTTCGCGTGGAAGAAGATCCCGGTCGACACGATGGTGCAGGAGTCGCTGCCGGACGGCTACCGCGGCCGCGTGTTCTCGGTCTACGACGTCTTCTACAACTCTGCCCGGACGATCGCGGCGGCGCTCGCGATCGCCTTGGTGCCACTGCTCGGCACGCGCGGCTCGGTCGTGCTGATCGGCGCGATCTTCCTGGTCTACGCGCCGGTGCTGCCGCGCTGGGTGGGCGGCATCCCCGACATCCGCCTGGTGTTCGTGGAAGGGGGTCGCGCCGAGGAGTGGCCGCGAGCGCTCCGGTGGGGCGCCGCGGAGGAGCCGGTTGAGGTGATCCGGAGCTGGCTCGAGGAGCGCGACGGCGAGCGGCGGCGGTGTTTCCGCCTGTCGCTGCAGGACGGCACGGTCCTGGACGTGAGCCGGGCGGAGCCCGACGGCCGCTGGACGATCGACCGCGAGCGCGAGGACGAGCCGACGGGTTAGCCCCGGGCCGACGGGTTAGCCCCGGGCGGACAGCGGCAACTCGACGTCCGCGGCCTCGGCGGCGAGCTCGGCATCGGCCGCGACCACGGGAACCACGCGGCGAGCGATCCGGTCCTCCCGCCATCCGCGAGCGAGCACCGCACCGCCGACCGCCAGGGCGAGCAGCCCGGAAACGAAGAACGTGGCCGGTGCGCCGATCCGCTCCGCCACGACACCCACGATCGGCGCGCCGATCGGGGTCGAGCCCAGGAACACGACGCCGTACAGCGCCATCACGCGGCCCCGGGCCTCGGGCCGCGACGTGAGCTGCAGCATCGTGTTCCCGGTGATCATGAACGTCATCGCGGTCAGACCCACCGGGACCAGCAGGAGCGTCGCGACGGCGAGCGTCGGTGCGAACGCCACGACCGCCATCGACACGCCCACGCCACACAGGAACAGCGCCAGACGGCGCATCGTCGGCGATGGGCCCCGGTTCGCCATCGCGATCGCGCCCAGGAACGAGCCCAGCCCGGCCGCGGCCGACAGCAGCCCGAACTCCTTCGCGCCGGCGTGGAAGGTCTGCTCGGCCAACAGGGGCACGAGCACCTGCCATTCGAAGACGAACGTGAAGATCACGGCCATGATCAGCAGCGGCCGTCGGAGCTCGTCGGTCGCCCATACGTACTTCAGACCGGCCACCAGATGCCCCTTCTGCCGTGTGCTGCGCTTCTGCGCGTGCAGCTCGGAGGCGTGCATCGCCAGCAGGGCCGCCAGCACGGCCAGGTAGGAGATGCCGTCGATCAGGAAGCACACCGCGGTGCCGGCGAAGGCGATCAGCAGCCCCGCGATCGCCGGACCGACGATCCGGGCGCCGGTGAATGCGGCGCTGTTGAGGCTCACGGCGTTCGTGAGCGTCTCCTCGCCGACCATCTCCACGTAGAAGCTCTGACGGGCGGGATTGTCGATCGCGGTGATCACGCCGGCGGCGAGCGATAGGCCGTACACGAGCCACAGCGCCCCCGGCATCGTCTGCTTCGCGATCACGTCGGTGAACACGAGCGCGGCCATCGAGAGCGACACCACCGCGAAGCAGGATTGGGTCGCGGCGAGGATCCGGCGCTTGTCGAACCGGTCGGCGAGCACGCCGCCCCAGGGTCCGAGCAGCAACACCGGACCGAACGAGAGCGCAGCGTTCACGCCGAGTGCCGCCCCGCTGCCGGTCAGGGTGAGCACGAGCCACGACGAGGCCGTCACGTTCATCCACGTGCCGGCCGCGGAGACGAACTGGCCGGTCAGGTACAGCCGGAAGTTCCGGGAGCTCCGGAGGGACGAGAACGTCTTGGCAAGGGACGCGAGCAGCCGCGACCTCATCGGTCGCCCTCGGCGAGGCGCTCGAGGAGATCGGCGGCGGCATCCAGCGTGGCGCGCTCGTCGGGGGACAGCGCGCGCACCCGCTTGGCCAGGAACTCGTCGGTGCGCCGGCGGGCGCGCTGCAGGAGCTTGCGGCCCTCCGGAGTGATCGTCAGCCACGTCACCCGGCCGTCCAGTGGGTCCGGTCGGCGAACCACGAGTCCCTGTTCGACCATCGCCGCGATCGTGCGGGTCATCGTCGGCTTCTGGACGTGCTCGTGCGCCGCCAGCTGGCCGGCCGTCATCGGTCCGTGGACCTCGATCGAGTGCAACGCCGCGTGGACCGTGGGGGTGATGCCGGGGGCGGACTCGCGTCGCATCCGGCGGGCGAAGCGCCAGCCGGCGACCCGCAGCCGGGCGGCCAGCTCGGCGGGGGGGATCTCCACGGGCGTTCGCATGCCGACAGTATAGTACGCAAAGCTAACTAGTGTCCCGTACGATCTCGCGGTATCGTCCGCGTCGGATGCCCCGGGACTGGAACGCCGACGCCTACGACCGGCTCTCCGAGCCGCAACGGCGATGGGGCGCGGTGGTGGTCTCCCGCCTCGACCTCGCCGGTACCGAGCGCGTGCTGGACGCCGGCTGCGGCACCGGCCGGGTCACGGAGCTGCTCCGGGAGCGGCTCCCCGACGGCGAGATCGTCGCGCTGGACGCCTCGCCCTCGATGGTGGCCCGGGCGCGCGAGCGGCTCGGCGAAGACCGGATGACCTACGCGGTCGCCGACCTGATGGATCCACTGCCGGTGGAGCCGGTGGACGCGATCGTCTCCACCGCCACGTTCCACTGGGTGCCGGACCACGAGCGCCTGTTCGCCAACCTGGCGGTGGTCCTTCGCCCGGGCGGGCGGCTCGAGGCCCAGTGCGGCGGCGCCGGGAACGTGGAGAACCTGGCCGCCGTGGTCGAGGCCCTCGGCCGGGACGCGAACGCCGGCAAGGTCTACGCGGGTCCCGCGGAGACCGCGGCTCGGCTCGAGCGCGCGGGCTTCGTGGACGTGCGCTGTTGGCTCACGCCGGAGCCCACCCCGATCCCCCGCGAGGACCTGCCCGCGTTCCTCCAGACGGTCTGCCTCGGCGGCCTGCTCGAGGATCGACCCGCGGACGAGCGGGAACGGTTCGCCCGAGAGGTCGCCGCGAGGATGCCGGAGAGCCGGCTGGACTACGTCCGGCTGAACCTCAGCGCGCGGCGCGCCGGGGGGGCGGCGACCCTCAGATGAACAGCGACACCGCCGCGTCGCGCATCTCCGCGATCGCGGTGGCCGCGCCGATCGGCTCCTCGAGCCCGTCCAGCAGGTCCTCGCGCTTGAGCCCGAGCAGATCCATCGTCATCTGGCACGGGATCAGGCGGACGCCGAGCTCCTGTGCGACGCCGATCAGTTCCTCGGGCTTCGCCACGGCGTGCTCGTCGGCGAGCTTCTTGAACATCGCCGGGCCGGCACCGAGGAATTGGTAGTGGGACAGCTTCGCCTTCTGGGCGGAGCCGGGGTTCATCACCGACATCATCTTCTGCATCCAGTTGTCGCCGGTGACGCGCACGCCGGGCTTCACGATCGCGAACAACCCCCAGAACGTGAAGAAGACGCTGGACTCCATGCCGGAGGCGGCCGCCGTGGTGGCGAGGATCGTCGTGGGCCAGATCCGGTCGAGGTTCCCGCCCCAGGCGATGATCGTCATCTTGTTCTTCTTCTTGACCGCCTTCGCGCCGGCGGTCTCGAGCGCCTCGACGCGCTGCAGCAGGTCGGCGAACGCGAGCGCATCGACCGGCGCCGTCTGGACGCGCTCCTCGGTGGTGGCCATCGTCACGCCGCCTTCCGGATCACGTAGCGGAACGAGCCGTCCTCGAGCGTCTCGGCCTCGAGCAGCTCGTTGCCGCTGATCGAGGCCCAGCTGGGGACGTCGGACTTCGAGCCGGGATCGGTGGCGAGGAGCTCGAACAGGTCGCCGACGGAGGCCTCCTTGAGGGCCTTCGCGAGCGACACGAGCGGACCGGGGCACGACTGGCCTCGGGCGTCGACGGTGCGGGTGAGAACGTCCATGGGTGCGCTGCACCTCCTGGGAACCTTCGGTGGGACGGGGGGATGGAGCCGGATGGGCGCGACGAGCGCGCGGTCCCGATGTCAGCGTGGACAGCAGCAGCGATCGGGGATCATCGCTGCGACGGAGCCGGCTTCTCGGGTGCAGACCATTTGCAGGTGCAAATCCTACGGGAAGCCTGCGGTTCCGGGCAAGAGGGACTTCCGGACCGGCCCCCGCCGCGCCGTCGGGGCGTAGATCAGCACGACCCGGGCCCGGAGCTCGGTGGCGGTCACCGGCCCGAAGCTCCGCGAGTCGGTCGAGGCCCGTTCGAAGTCCCCCGCGATCCAATACTCGTCGGGACCGAGCACCCGCTCGCCGATCCGGTCGCCGGGCAGCGCCGTCAGCCGCTTGACCATCTCGTAGCCGGGGCGGCCGGGATGCTCGACGACGACCACGTCGCCGCGACGGTACGTCGATGGGGTCACGACCAGGACCTGATCGCCGGGCAGGAGCGTCGGCGCCATCGACGGCCCCTCGATGGCCACGCGCGCGGGCCGGTAGCGCAGGAACGTCCACCCGGCGGCGGCCAGGACGGCGGCGGCCGCGGCCAGGCCGGACACCCTTCTCCGACCCCGGCGGTAGGATTCCGCTCCGGGAGTGGGATCAGACGAAGGAGGGGGAAGTCCCATGTTCGAACGCATCCTCGCACCGCGCCGCGTGGCGCACGCGCACTGCGATCTGCCGTGCGGCGTCTACGACCCGGCGCAGGCCCGCATCGAGGCCGAGTCGGTGAAGGCGTGCCAGGAGAAGTACCAGGGCAGCGATGATCCGGTGTTCCGTGAGCGCGCGGTCGGCATCAAGGAGGAGCGCGCCGACCTCGTGAAGCACCACCTGTGGGTGCTGTGGACGGACTACTTCAAGCCGGAGC
This sequence comes from Actinomycetota bacterium, assembly GCA_035490535.1. Taxonomy (GTDB): domain Bacteria; phylum Actinomycetota; class UBA4738; order UBA4738; family HRBIN12; genus AC-51. The sequence continues at coordinate 21,314 of DATHCP010000048.1, read as the reverse complement.
ACGTGGAGAAGTACCCGCAGCTGCACGAGCTGTTCTGGAACGCCACGAAGGAGGCCGGCGCCTCGAAGAAGTCCGAGGACCCCGCGCAGGGCCAGAAGCTGCTCGACTCGATCGACGAGATCGCGAAGGTCTTCTGGGAGACGAAGTCCTAGTCGGGACGTCCGATCCCCGGAGCACCGGAAGGGCCGGGCGATCCGCCCGGCCCTTCGCATACGAAGCTGTCGCGATCAGGTCCGAGAGATGATCGCCTGCATCTCGCCCTCGTCGAAGGCCCGCATCGTTTTCGAGCGGAGGTTGCCTTGCTGGGCCAGCGACAGCAGGAACGCCGTCGCCGTCTCATCGTCCTTGAACTCGGACACCACGACGAGGTCGTACTCGCCGAGGGTCCATAGGATCTCCAGCGAGGCACCGAGGTCGCTCGCGACCTTCTTCGCGGCGTCGGCACGCGCGACGGTGTCTTTGTAATTCTGAACACCTTGCTCGGTCCAGCCGATCAGGGACACGTACTTCGGCATCGCTTCCCTCCCTTCAGTGCACGGACGTGCCCGGCCAGGCTATGCCTGTGCTGCCGCGGAGGGAACCCCGCAGGAACGGCGAACGGGCGGGGCCGTCGGTCCCCGCCCGTTCGCACACCGCGCGCACGTCGAACGCTCTCGCGTCACCGCAGCGCGTCGAGGCCGGCGGACGGGATGGGTCTGGCGGCACCCCGGCCGTACCGGTCTCAGCGAGCATCATCGGCCCTGCCCGGGGCCCGGGAACATCCACCGGAAGTCGGTTCGTCCGGCCCGTTCGGCGGAGGCAGGTCGAGGCGGAAGGTCGCGACGACCGGCTGCTACGGTGCGCCCGTGAAGCAGATCGGCCTGGTCGGAACCCCGTTCAGCGGCACGTCGACGCTGTTCACGGCGCTGACCCACGCCGGCGCGCACGGCGGACAGGCCAACGTCGCGGTCGTCCCGGTCCCGGATCCGCGCGTGGACGTCCTCGCGGATCTGGAGCGCTCGCGCAAGCGCGTCCGGGCGCAGGTGGGGTTCGTGGACGTTCCGGGCGGGCTGTCCAGCGCGACCGGGATCGCGCGCCTGCGCGAAGCCGACGCGCTGGCGATCGTCGTGCGCTGCTTCGGCGACGCGTCGCCGGCCAAGGACCTCGCCGCGGTACGGGCCGAGCTCTTGCTGGCCGACCTGGCGGTGATCGAGGGAGCCCTACATCGTGCCGAGAAACGCGCCCGGGGCGCACCCGCGACGGAGGTCGCCGCCCTCCGCGCGGCGAAGGAGGCCCTGGACGCGGAGACCCCGTTGCGGCGCGCGGCGCTCGACGAGGCGCAGCTCGCCGACCTCAAGGGGATCGCGCCCCTCACGTTGAAGGCCGAGATCGTGATCGCGAACCTCGAGGAGGGCCGGGAGGTCCCGGAGGAGCTGGACGACGCGGTGGGCGTGTACGCGGCGATCGAGGCGGAGGTCGCCGAGATGGATCCGGAGGAGGCGCGCGCGCTGCTCGCGGAGTTCGGCGTGGCCGAGCCGGGCCTCGAAGCCGTGATCCGCGCCTGCTACCGCGCACTCGATCTGGTCACGTTCCTGACGACGGGGGAGGACGAGACCCGTGCCTGGCAGGTCCGGCGAGGCGCCGCGGCGCCGGAGGCGGCCGGGGTGATCCACACCGACCTGCAGCGGGGATTCATCCGGGCCGACGTGATCGGCTACGACGACCTGGTCGCCGCCGGATCGATGGAAGCGGCCAGGGCGGCCGGCAAGGTTCGCGTCGAGGGCAAGGACCACGTGGTGCAGGAGGGCGACGTCCTGCACGTGCGCTTCGCCGTCTGAGCCCGGTCCAGAGAACTATCCTCGGCACGTGGAGACCTACCGGATCGGCGAGGCCGCCCGGCTGCTCGGCGTCCGGGTCGAGACGCTCCGACGCTGGGAGCAGGACGGCAAGCTCTCGGTCGAGCGGACCCCCGGAGGCCAGCGCGTGGTCGCCGCATCCGAGGTGGCGCGGCTGCTCGCGCAGCGACAGGAGACACGGGCCGTGGCGGCGCGCAGCGCCCGGAACCGATTCCCCGGCGTGATCACCGAGATCAAGCGCGATCAGCTGAGCGCGACCGTGGAGATCCAGGCCGGTCCGCACCGGGTGCTGGCCTTCATCACCCGCGAAGCGGTCGATCAGCTCGGGCTCGAGGTGGGCATGGAGGCGGTCGCGACCGTGAAGGCCACGAGCGTGATGGTGGATCTGCCCGAGGGCTGAGCCCTACCCGACGCCGATCATCACGTCGGTGGCCTTGATGATCGCGGTGACCGAGGTGCCCGCGGCCAGCCCGAGCTTCTCCGCCGACTCCTTCGTGATCGCGGCCACGACCTCGGCGCCGCCGACGTCCATCGTGACCTCCGCCATCACGGCGCCCATCGTCACGGATCGGACCGTTCCCTTCAGCTGGTTCCGTGCGCTGGTCTCCATCGTTCCTCCCTCGTCACACCAGCCTTCCCTTGTGATTGCTGGTCTTGAACCTATATCCTCGGGCGGGTTCCAGTCGACCGCTGAACCACCCCGGGGGAGGAACATCCTATGAAGAAGGCGATCGGTGTCGTCAGCCTCGCGTTGCTGCTCATGACGGCGGCGTGCTCGAACAACTCCAGCACGTCATCGGCGGGGAGCACCTCGACGATCAACGTCTTCGCCGCGGCGTCGCTGACGGACGCCTTCACGAAGATCGGCGACGACTACCAAGCGGCGAACGCGGGCACCAAGGTGATCTTCAACTTCGGGTCTTCCACCGACCTCGCGACGTCGATCGGCAGCGAGGGCACGGCCGACGTCTTCGCCTCTGCGAGCGGCGCCGCGATGGACACGGTGCAGTCCGCCCCCGGGGTGTCCGACCGGCAGAACTTCGCGACGAACTCCCTGGTGATCATCACGCCGCCGGACAACCCGGCCAACATCCAGAGCATCAAGGACCTCGGGAACCCCGGCGTGAAGCTCGTGCTGGCGGCCGACAGCGTGCCGGTGGGTGACTACGCACGCGAGGCCCTGAAGAACGCGGGGGTCTCCAACGCGGCGATGAAGAACGTGGTCTCGAACGAGTCCGACGACGCGGCGACGGTGGCGAAGGTGACCTCCGGAGATGCGGACGCCGCGATCGTCTACACCTCGGACGTCGCCGCGGCGACCGGGAACCAGGTGCACTCCGTCCCGATCGAAGATCAGTACCAAGTGATCGCGACCTACCCGATCGCGGTCGTCACCGGCGGCGCGAACGCCACCGGGGCCTCCTCGTTCGTGGCGTACGTGATGGGCTCCGCGGGGCAGACGACGCTGCGGACGTTCGGGTTCGGACCTCCGCCGACGAGCTGAGCTGCGATGCGACGACGCCTTCCCCTGCCGTTCCTCGTGCTGGCGGGGATCGGCGCAGCCTTCGTGGTCCTCCCGCTCGTCGCGCTCGTCGTGCGGGTGCCTTGGGGGAGCGCCCGCGAGGCCCTGAGCGGGATCGGTGCCTCGACGGCGCTGCGGCTGTCGCTCGAGGTCTCGCTGGCGGCCACCGCGATCTCGGTCCTGATCGGGGTGCCGTTGGCGTGGATCCTCGCCCGCGTCGCGTTCCCCGGGCGGGCCTTGCTCCGCGCGCTCGTCGTGCTGCCGATCGTGCTGCCGCCGGTCGTGGGCGGGATCGGGCTGCTCCAGGCCCTGGGCCGCCGCGGCATCGTGGGACGTTGGCTGTACGACGCGTTCGGGATCCAGCTCACGTTCACGACGGCGGGGGCGATCATCGCGACGACGTTCGTCGCGATGCCGCTGGTGATCCTTGCGACCGAGGGCGGGCTCCGCGGGCTCGACGACCGCTACGAGCGCGCGGCCGCCGCGCTCGGCGGCTCGCCGTGGTACGTGATGCGGCGGGTGACGCTGCCGATGATCGGGCCGCAACTGGCGGCCGGCGCCGTCCTCACGTGGGCGCGCGCGCTCGGCGAGTTCGGCGCGACGATCACGTTCGCCGGCAACCTGGCCGGGCGGACGCAGACCCTGCCGCTGGCCGTCTACCAGGCGCGCGAGCTCGATCCCGGGGGCGCGGTGCTGCTGTCGCTCGTCCTGGTGTTCCTGTCGCTGATCGTGCTGATCGCCCTGCGGGGCCGGGTGACGGGCGCCGCGTAGCCCCCTAGGGTCCGGGCCGATGGGCCTCGAGGTCGACGTCACGATCCACCGCGGCGACTTCACGGTGCGCGCCGCGTTCGACGTTGCCGACGGGCAGACCGTGGCGCTGCTCGGCCCCAACGGCGCCGGCAAGAGCACGCTCGTGGAGGCGATCGCGGGTCTCGTTCCTGTGGGGGGCGGATCGATCCGGCTCGACGGCGCGGAGATCCACGAGCTCCCCCCCGAACGCCGCCCGATCGGGATCGCGTTCCAGGATGCGCTGCTGTTCCCACGGCTGTCGGTGCTGGAGAACGTCGCGTTCCCGCTCCGGGCGCGCGGCGGACGGGCCGACGCGGCGCGGGCCGCGGCCCGCGAGGTGCTGACCGAACTCGCCGCAGGCGTGCCGGCCGACGCGAAGCCGGCGAAGCTCTCCGGCGGTCAGCGACAGCGGGTGGCGCTCGCGCGGGCGCTCGTCGCCGAGCCACGACTGTTGCTGCTCGATGAGCCGCTCGCCGCGGTCGACGCCTCGGGGCGGCCCGAGCTGCGATCGCTCCTGCGGCGCACGCTCGCCGGATTCGCCGGCCCCCGCGTCCTCGTCTCGCACGATCCGGTCGAGTCGATGACGCTGGCGGATCGGATCGTGGTGCTCGAGGGCGGGCGCGTGACGCAGCTCGGCACACCGGAGGAGATCCGCGCCCAGCCACGGACCCGCTACGCCGCCGATCTGGTGGGCGTGAACCTGTTCGAGGGGACGCTCCGCCCGCTCGAGGACGGCGCGGCCGCCCTGGACACCCCCGACGGCCAGGTGATCGTCGCGCTGCCCGCTGGCATGGCTCCGTTCCCCGCCGGAGCCGTCGTGCGCGGGCGGCTGTCGCCGACCGATGTGTCGATCCACGTGCGGCCGCCCGAGGGATCGCCGCGCAACGTGTTCCCGGGCACGGTCGAGGAGATCGCGATCCTCGGCGACCGGGGCCGGGTGCGCCTGCGCACGACCCCGCCGCTCGTCGCCGAGGTGACGGTCGGCTCGATCGAACGCCTCGGACTCGAGCCCGGCGACGAGGTCTGGGCGACGTTCAAGGCGGTCGAGGTCCAGGTCATGGAGCAGACGCCGGCACCCGATACCCTGTAGCCCGTGAAGACCGAGCCCGAGCGCGTCGCGCCCGAGTCCCCCGAGCCGGAGGCGGAAGCGCCGCAGACGCGGCCCAAGCATCCCTTCTGGCACCAGGTCGGCGAGCTGCCGGGCCTGATCCTGCTCGCGCTCGTCCTGGCGATCCTGATCAAGACCTTCCTGTTCCAGGCCTTCTTCATCCCGAGCGCGTCGATGGAGAAGACCCTCGACATCGGCGACCGGGTCCTGGTCACGAAGGTCCCGTACTACTTCGGCGATCCCAAGCGCGGCGACATCATCGTGTTCGCCGAGCCCGACCCTCAGAAGGCCGACGAACGCGGGCTGGTCGGCGGCGCGCTCCACTGGCTCGCGCAGGGGATCGGCGTGGCCAAGCCCGACAACCCCGATTACATCAAGCGCGTGATCGGCGTTCCCGGCGACACGGTGTGGGCCAAAGGCGGGAAGGTCTACGTGAACGGCGTCGCGATCGCCGAGCCGTACCTGACGCAGCGCACCGGCGACTTCCCGAAGGTGAAGGTGCCGCCCGACATGTACTTCGTGCTGGGCGACAACCGGTCGAACTCCCAGGACTCCCGCTTCGGCCTCGGCGTGCGCCCCAAGGGCAGCCAGTTCGGGTTCATCCCCCGCGACAAGATCGTGGGGAGGGCGTTCGTGATCGTCTGGCCACCCTCCCGCTGGGCCGGGATCTAGCCCGACCCACCGCCCGCCGTCAGTCCGACCGGACGTTCCTCCGGCACGAACAGCCTCGCGAACGACCACACGAGCGCCGCGATCCCGATCCCCGCGAGCCACACGGTCGGCGGCGGGAGCTCCAGCGCGAAGAAGTCCTCCGCCGCGGGCACCCAGAACGCGAGTACGGCCAAGCCGCCCATCGCCCAGACCAACGCGAGCCGCCACGCGCTGAGCGGCGCGGCGACGATCGACAGCACGAGCAAACCGATCCAGGTGAGGGTCATCACGGCGGCGGTCCGTGCTTGCTCGAGCGTCACGCCCGACGCGTTCGTGGCCAGCGAGTAGGTGAGGAACGTCGCGATCGCCGCGAGCGTCCCGGTCGGGATCGCGAAGCGCAGGACGCGCGCCACGAACCCCGGCCGGAAGCGCTGCGTGTTCGGCGCGAGGGCCAGGAAGAACGACGGGATCCCGATCGTGAGCGCGCCGATCAGCGTCAGGTGCCGCGGCAGGAACGGGAACACGAACCCGCCGACCCCGGTCGCGAGCGCTAGCAGCATCGCGTAGACGGTCTTCGTGAGGTAGAGGCCGGACGTGCGCTCGATGTTGCCCAGCACGCGGCGCCCCTCCGCGACCACCGAGGGCAGCGCGTCGAACCTCGAGTCGAGCAGCACGAACTGGGCGACCGCGCGGGTGGCGTCGGAGCCCGAGCCCATCGCGACGCCGACGTCCGCGTCCTTCAACGCGAGGGCGTCGTTCACGCCGTCGCCGGTCATCGCCACGACGTGGCCGGCCCCCTGCAGTGCGCCGACCATCGCGCGCTTCTGCTGCGGTGTGACCCGCCCGTACACGCTGTGGTCGGCCAGGGACGTTGCGAGCGCCGACGGCTCCTCGCCGAGCGCCGCGGCGTCGACCGGTTCGTCGGCACCGGGGAGCCCGAGCGAGGAGGCGATCGCGCCCACGGTGGCCGGATGGTCCCCGGAGAGGACCTTCACGGCCACGTCCTGCTCGGCGAAGTACGCGAGGGTCGCCGCGGCATCCGGCCGCACCCGGTCGGCCAACATGAGCGCCGCCGCGGGCCGGAGATCGGCGGGCCGGTCCTCGCCGCGCAGCCCTTCGGCCCGAGCCAGCAGGAGCACGCGGTCGCCCGCGGCGGCCTCGCGGGTCAGCCGCTCGCGGAGCTCCCCCGGATCGAGCAGCACGTCGGGCGCGCCCAGCACCCAGGCGCCGTGCGGACCGAACGCCGAGGCGCTCCACTTGCGGGCCGAGGAGAACGGCACGCCGTCGGTCCGCGTCCACTCCGGCGGCGCCGTCGGGAACGCGGCCTCCACCGCGCGCATCGTTGCGTTCGGCGCGGGATCGCTCGCGGCGAGCGCCGCGAGCGCAGGACCCGGATCATCCTCGCCGAGGCGATCGACCCGCACGACCCCCGGCTTCCCCTCGGTCAGCGTCCCGGTCTTGTCGATGCACAGCACGTCGACGCGTGCGAGGCCCTCGACCGCCGGCAGCTCCTGCACCAGCACGCGTTGCCGCGCGAGCCGGACCACCGCCACCGCGAACGCGATCGAGGTCAGCAGGACCAATCCCTCGGGGATCATCGCGACCGTGCCGGCGACGGCACCGGAAACCCCCTCGCGCCACGATTCGTGCACCCGGAACTGGCTCGCGAACAGCAGGACCGCGGTCGGCACGATCGCCCACGTCACGTACTTCAAGATCCGGTCGATCCCGGAGCGGAGCTCCGAGCGCATCAGCGTGAACCGGCGCGCGTCCTGCGCGATCCGCGCCGCGTACGCGTCTGCGCCCACCGCCGAGGCCCGGTAGCGTCCCGATCCGGCCGCGACGAAGGAGCCCGAGAGCACGCGGTCCCCCGGACCCTTCCGGATCGGCTCGGCCTCGCCGGTCAGCAGCGACTCGTCCACCTCGAGCCCGTCCGTCGCCACGACCTCGCCGTCGACCACGATCTGCGCACCCTCGGCGACGTCCAGCACATCGTCCAACACCACCTCGCCCACCGCGACCTCCGTGACCACGCCGTCGCGCACGACGTGCGCGCGCGGCGCCGTGAGGAGCGTCAGCCGGTCGAGGGTGCGCTTCGCGCGCACCTCCTGCACGATCCCGATCAGCGCGTTGGCCACCAGGACGACGCCGAACAACGCGTCCTGGAACGGCCCGCCGGCCACGATGATCAGCGCGAGCATCGCGCCGAGGAGCGCGTTGAACCGGGTGAAGACGTTCGCGCGGACGATCTGCGCGATCGTTCGGGTCGGTGCGGACGGTACGTCGTTGACCTCGCCGCGGCGCCGGCGATCCTGCACCTCCGTGCCGGTCAGGCCGCGTGCGGCGTCGGTCGTCGAACGCGCGTCGACCTCCATCTCCGAAGCCTACGCCGCCGGGTGCGGGACCCCGCGGGCGGCTCAGCCGCCGATGCCCCGCTCCTTCGCCCAGGCGTCCAGCAACTCGAACGCCTCGTCCCGCGGCACCGGCCCTCGATCGAGCCGGATCTCCATCAGGTACTCGAGCGCCTCGCCGACGAGCGGTCCTGGCTCCAGGCCGAGCCGCTCCATCACCTCACGACCGTCGAGCGCCGGACGGAGCGCCTCGAGGTTCTCCGCCTCCGCGAGCGCCGCGATCCGTTCCTCGAGTTCGTCCTGGAGGCGGGCGAACCGCTGCGCCCGCTGCTCGTTGCGTGTCGTGACGTCGGCGCGGGTGAGCTGGTTCAGCCGGTCCAGGAGCGGGCCGGCATCGCGGACGTAGCGGCGCACCGCGGCGTCGGTCCAGCCGTCGCCGTAGCCGTGGAACCGCAGGTGCAGCTCGATCAGCGTGCACACGTCGTCGATCGTCGCGTTCGGATACCGCAGGTCGCTCAGTCGCTCGCGCGCCATGCGCGCGCCGACCACCTCGTGGTGGTGGAACGAGACGCCGTCCTCCGTGATCCTTCGGGTCGCCGGCTTCCCGATGTCGTGCAGGAGCCCGGCCAGGCGCAGCGTCAGATCGGGCTCGCATCGGTCGACCACCGCGTAGGTATGCCGCAGGACATCCTTGTGCCGGTGCACCGGATCCTGCTCCAGGCGCAGGGCCGCGACCTCCGGCAGGATCAGCTCGGCGATCCCCGTGTCGACCAGCAGCGCCAGGCCGGCCGGCGCGGCCGGCGCGACCAGCAGCCGGTCGAGCTCGTCGCGGATCCGCTCCGCGGAGACGATCGACAGCCGCCCCGCCATGTCGGCCATCGCCCGCACGACGCGGTCGGCGGGCGTCACGTCCAGCTGGGCGACGAACCGGGCCGCCCGCACGATCCGCAGCGGATCGTCGCTGAACGCCATGGCCGGATCCATCGGCGTGTCGAGCGAGCGGGCCGCCAGCGCCTTCACCCCGTCGAACGGATCGATGAACGCGCCGCCGGGGAGCCGCACGGCCATCGCGTTGAGCGTGAAGTCCCGCCGGCTCAGGTCGACCTCGATGTCGTCGCCGAACGACACCTCGGGCTTGCGATGCTCCTCGACGTACGACTCCCGCCGGAAGGTCGTGATCTCCAGCAACCGGCCGTCCTTGCGCGCGCCGACCGTTCCGTACTTCACACCCACGAAGTACCGGCGGTCCGCCCATCCCTGCAAGACCTTCGTGGTCTCCGGTGGACGGGCGCTCGTGGCGAAGTCCAGATCGCGCTCCGGGCGTCCCAGCAGCAGGTCGCGCACGCTGCCGCCCACGAGGTAGAGCTCGTGGCCCGCCGCCGCGAAGCGTTCCCCCAGGGCCGTGGCGACCGGAGGGACATCCAGCGCGCGGGTCCCGGTCATGGGCCGAGGATAGTCGCCGGGGTGCGCGCTACCGTGCTGGCGTGCCGACCTGGCTGGGGTTCGTGTGGACGTCGCCGAACACCGTGCTCGGCCTGGTCGCGGGCGCGCTCACGTTCCAGCGGCCGCGCGTCCACGAGGGCCTGCTCGTGTTCGACCGGGAGCCGCGCGGCTTGACCGCGGCGATGCTCCGGCTCGACCGGGCCGCGATGACGGTCGGGTTCGTCGTGGTCTCGGCGGAGCCCGTCGAGGGGACGCTGCTGGCCCACGAGCGCGAGCACGTCCGCCAGTACTGCCGGTGGGGGCCGCTGTTCATCCCGGTCTACCTGCTGCTGGCGATCGGCTACGGCTACCGGCGGCATCCGATGGAGCTCGCGGCGCGGCGCGCGGCCGGCGAGCTCGCCTGAGCCTCAGAAGGGCCGCGCGGCGGCCTGCTCGTCCGAGTAGGCGGTCCGGCGGTCCATCACGCCGGCGAGCTGCAGGTCGAAGTCGTGCGGGCTCGTCGCGGTGCGCCGTGCGTCCTCGACCGTCACGAACCCCTCCTTCACGAGCTGCACGAGCGCCTGATCGAACGTCTGCATCCCGTAGAAGCCACCCTCGGCCATCACGTCGACGATCGAGTCGGTCTGCTCGGGGTCGACGATCCGGTCGAAGACCCGGCCGGTGTTCACCAGGACCTCGACGACCGGCACGCGGCCCTTGCCGTCGGCCTTCTGCACCAGGCGCTGCGAGACGATCCCGCGCAGCGCACCGGCGAACGACGTGCGGACCTCCTTCGCCTGCTGCGGCGGGAACAGGTCGAGCACGCGGTTGATCGTCTCGTGGCAGTCGATCGTGTGCAGCGTCGAGATGACGAGGTGGCCGGTCTCGGCCGCCTGGATCGCCGACAGCGCCGACTCGGCGTCGCGGATCTCGCCGACGAAGATCACGTCGGGGTCCTGCCGCACCACGTACTTCAGCGCCTGCTGGTAGCTGTCGGTGTCCACGCCGACCTCGCGCTGCTGGATGATCGACAGCTCGTCGTCGTGCACGACCTCGATCGGGTCCTCGATCGTGACGATGTGCGCGCGACGCGAGCGGTTGATGAACCCGATCATCGCGGCGATCGTCGTGGTCTTGCCGGTGCCGGTCGGTCCGGTGACCAGGACGAGTCCGCGCGGGCTCTCCGAGAGCGTCCGCATCACGGGGGGCAGGCGGAGCTCTTCGAACGTCGGGATCTCCGAGCGGACCCGCCGGACCGCGAGGCCCACCTGGCTCCGCTGCCGGAACACGTTGATCCGGAACCGACCGATGCCGGTCAGCGTGTAGCCGATGTCGGCCTCGCTCGTCACTTCGAATTCCGAGCGTTTGCGCTCGCTCATCACGGCGTGGGCGAAGGCCTCGGTATCCGGGGCCGTCAGCGTCGGATAGGTCGTGGGCTGCAGGGCGCCGTCCACCCGCAGGAAGGGCACGTTGCCCACCTTGAGGTGGAGGTCGCTGGCGCCGCGCTCCACGGTGAGCCGCAGGAGTTCGTCGATCGTCATCCCGGAAGCTGCATCGGCACGTCCGAGGGAGACCCTGAGTTCCGGGCCGCGGGGGCTACTATCCGCACGTCATGGCAGGTGCGGAAGGGTCCGAGGGCGAGCAGCCGTCCCGCAAGCGCCGCCGCCGGCCCCGCCGCCGCAAGCCGAAGCCGACCGCCGCCGGAGCGGTCGGAACGCCCGCAACCGCGGCGCCGGCCGCCGCCGGCCGTTCGGGACGCGCCCGCTCGAAGGCCGCCTCGGCGAAGCGGCGGGCGAACCCGCCGAAGCCGAAAGGGAAGAAGACGCCCGATCGGGCCCGCCGGATCCCGACCCAGAAGGAGGTCTCGGCCGGCGGCGTGCTCTACCGGTCCGACGGCGGCGGCGGGATCGAGGTCGTCCTGGCGTCGCGTCGGACCCGTCGGGGCGACCTCGCGTGGGGCCTGGCCAAGGGGGGGATCGAGCCGGGAGAGACCCGCGAAGAGGCCGCGATCCGAGAGGTCCGGGAAGAGACCGGCCTCGAGGCCGAGATCGAGGCCGATCTCGGTGACACGAAGTACATCTACGTCTGGGAGGACGTCCGGATCCGCAAGACCGTCCACTTCTTCCTGATGCGACACACGGGCGGCGACGTCGAGGACCGGGACGACGAGATGGAGGAGATCCGCTGGTTCCCCTTGGAGCGCGCCCGCAAGCGCGCCGCCTACCGCGGTGAGCGCGACGTGCTCGCCCGGGCGGCGGAGCTCCTGGGGTGAGCGCCGCCGACGCGCTGATCGCCGTCGCGATCGGGCTCGGCTCGGGGGTGCTTTCGGGGTTGTTCGGGATCGGCGGGGGGATCGTGATGACGCCCGCGGTCGACGCGCTGCTCCCCGTGCCGTCGATCGCGGCGCTCGAGACGCCGCTGCCGGTGATCTTCCCGACGTCGATCACCGGCGCGTACACCTACTGGAAGGCCGGCGAGGTGGACATCCGGGCCGCCACCTACCTGGCGCCGGCCGGCCTGATCGGGTCGGTCGCCGGGGCGCTGCTGACCCGCGTGATCGACGTGCGCGTCCTGCTGCTGCTCACGGCGATCCTGCTCGCGTACCAGTCCGTGGCGATCCTGCGCACGCGCGCCCCACGGACCGCGGGCGCCGAACGGACGATCGGGGTCGGGCTCCTCTTCGGGATCGGGATGGGGGCCGGGGTCGCCTCCGGCCTGCTCGGGATCGGAGGCGGCGTCGTCCTGGTGCCGTTACTCGCGGGATGGCTCGGCATGCCGCTGAAGCGCGCGCTCGGCACCTCGCTGCTGACGATCCCCGCCCTCGTGATCCCCGGAACGATCGTGCACGCGATCTTGGGTCACATCGACTGGTGGCTCTTCGTGTTCCTCACGATCGGCGCCGTCCCCGGAGCCCGGATCGGGGCGCTGCTCGCCCTCGGAACCGCGGAGGAGCGTCTCCGCCTGAGCGTGGGCACGTTCATGCTGGTCGTGGCGGCCGCGTACGGGCTCGCGCAGGTGGCCGCGCTCGTCCGAGGCGCCTGAGCGGGTCCGGCTACGATGCCGCTCGTGCGCCGCTTCCCGCGTGCCCTGCTCGCCGCCGCGATCGCGGTCGCGCCGCTGCTGGCGAGCCCGCCCGCGCAGGCACAGCCCCGGGTGGTCCGCCTCCAGCTGCTCGCCCAGACCCCCTGGAGCACCCTCTACCACCATCCCAAGGTGCAGATCTCCGTGGTGGCGACGAACACCTCGCCCCGAACGCTCCAGCACCTCTCGCTCGTGTTGTCGATCGGCCCGAGTTACACCTCACGCCTGGAGTACGAGACCTCGCTCACCGAGGGGCCCAGCGAGACGATCTACACGCAGAGCGAGCCGCTGGGCAAGGAGACGATCGGCCCGGGCGAGGTGCGGACGTTCGCCGTTCACGCGGACCTATCGACGATCCCCGAGATCGATCAGCAAGACTCGCGCGTGTACCCGGCGCGCGTGGAGCTGCGGCACGGTGACTCCGTCCTCGGGTCGCTGGTGACACCCATCATCTACTTCGTCCGGCCGCCCGAGGGAACGATGCTGTCCACGACGTGGCTCGCCCTCGACGGCCCGATCGCGTTCGACGCCACCGGCAGGCTCTCCGACACGACGTTCGAGGCGTCCTTCGGACCCGGCGGCGCGCTCCAAGCGCCGGTCGACGCGCTGAACGTCGTCGAAGGGAGGTCGACCGCCGGCCTCCCGATCGACCTCGCGCCCGAGCCGGCGCTGATCGAGCAGGCACAGCGGATGGCCCGCGGGTACGAGCGCTCCGACGGCACGAAGGTCCCGGCCGGCACCGGCGGCGCGGCGGCGGCGGCGAGCTTCCTGAGCTCGTTGCGGACGTTGATGGACCGCGCGGCCGTCCAGACCGTGCCCGGCCCCTTCTCGGGTCCGTCGATCCCGTCCATGCTCGACAGCGGGCTGGCGGGGAACCTCCCTCAGCAGTTCGCGGTCGGCGAAGCCACGCTGGGCTCCGTCGCGGACGTTCCGTTCGCCGACGACGTCGTCCGCCCGCCCGCCGGCCAGCTCTCTGACGGCGCCCTCAGCTGGTTGGCCGACCACATCAAACCGATCGTGCTGGCCGACGCCGACACGATCGACCGGCCGCAGCAGCCGCTCGATTTCGCTCCCCCGCCAACGGCCACCGTCACCACGAGCGACGGCGAGACCGTGTCGCTGATCCTGCCCGACCCGGGCGTTCAAGATGTCTTGACGCGGCCCGACCTCACGAGTGATCCGGTCCGCGCGGCGCAGGCCGTGCTCGGCGAGCTCGCCGTGATCTGGAAAGAGGAGCCGGTGCCGCCGTCGCCCGAGGTCCGTGGCATCGCGATCGGACTGCCCGACACGCTGCCGTCCACGATGTGGGCACCGCTGTTCGAACGCCTCCACGCGCCGTTCCTCGTCCCGGTCCACGCCGCCGACCTCGTCGCGAAGGTGAACCCGCCCGGCGAGGCCGCCGCGCTCCGGTCGAGCCAGACGGGCACGTTCCCGCTCGCGTACGCCGCGTCGATCAAGGATCTCGGGCGGCAGGTGCAGTCCTACGGCTCGATGCTCCCTGCGGACAGCGCCGTGCCCGCGGCACTGCAGCGCGACCTCCTCTACGCGGAGTCGGCGACCTACGTGACGGACCCTGCCGCCGGCCAGCAGTGGCTCGACTCGGTGTACGCGACGACCCAGGCCGCGTTCGCGAGCGTCCAGCCCCGAGTGAACCGGACGTTCACGTTCACCGCCGGCGAGGGCACGATCCCGCTGTTGATGGGCGATCCCGGGCCGACCCCGCTGCGCGTCACGATCGAGCTGCGGTCCGCACAGTTCGAATTCCCCGACGGTGCTCGGCAGGACGTCCTCCTGGAGCGTCCGAACCAGGTCGTGACCTTCCGGGTGGTGGCCAAGGCGGCGGGGCAGAATCCGATCGCGGTCGTGGTGCAGTCGCCGTCCGGCGCGGTGATCGGGCAGCCGGTGACGATCGTCGTGCGGTCCACCGCGGTGAACCGGATCGCCCTGTTCGTCACGTTGGGGGCGGCGGCCGTGCTTGCGCTGCTCTACCTGCGGAGGTGGCTGCGACGGACGAAGACCCCGAGCTGATCGCTCCGGCGCCCGCGGACTCGCGCGAGGAGACGGTCCGCAACGCGGCCGTGATGTCGGGCGGTACGTTGCTATCTCGCGTCACGGGCCTCGTGCGTGTCTCCGTGACGCTGGCCGCTCTGGGCGTCACCGCGCTGTCCGACGCGTACAACCAGGCGAACACGACCCCGAACATCGTCTACGAGCTGGTCCTCGGAGGGATCCTCACCAGCGTGTTCCTCCCCGTGCTCGTGGAGCGAGCGCGGGGCAGCGATCACCGGGAGCAGTTCGAGGCCGCGAGCCGCTTCCTCACGATCGCGCTGGTCGTGCTGTCGGCGATCGCCGTACTGGGCGCGATCGCGGCGCCCTGGATCATGCGCTTCTACCTGAGCAGCGTGACCGATCCGGTCCGCAAGCAACAGGAGGTCCAGCTCGGAACGTTCTTCCTCCGGTGGTTCATGCCACAGATCGTCTTCTACGGGATCGGCGCGATCGCGGCCGGCCTGCTGACCGCGAACCGCCGGTTCGCGGCGCAGATGTACGCGCCGGTCCTGAACAACCTCGCGGTGATCGCGACGATGATCGCGTTCGTCGCGATCCGCGGAAGGTCGACGCCGCCGACGATCGCGACGCTGACGTGGGGGCAACAGACCCTGCTCGCGGCCGGCACGACCTTCGGCGTCCTCGCGATGACGGTGGCGCTGTGGCCGGCGCTGCGCGCGATCGGCTTCCGCTGGAGGCTCCGATGGGACTGGCGGCACGAGTCGGTGCAGCACCTGGGTGCCCTCGCGAAGTGGGTGATCGTCTACGTCGCCGCGAACCAGATCGCGTACTTCCTGATCATCAACCTGAACGGCCGCGTCGGAACCGGGGCGTACACCGTCTACTCACAGGCGTTCATCTTCTTCTCGCTGCCGCACGCGATCATCGCGGTGTCGATCTTCACGGCGTTGCTACCGGGCATCGCCGAACGGTGGGGCGGTGGCGACCAGGCAGGCGTTCGCGAGCTCTTCTCCCGAGGGTTCCGCGACACGATGATCGCGATGATCCCGGCGGCGCTCGGCTACGCCGTCCTGGCCGTGCCGATCGTCGGGCTGCTCGCTGCCTTCGGCCATGTGACGGTCGGCGACCGCGAGCTGTTGGCGAAGACGCTCGCCGCCTTCGCGATCGGACTGCCGTTCTTCTCCGCGTTCCAGCTGCTGACCCGGACGTTCTATGCGATGCACGACTCGCGGACGCCGGCGCTCGTGAACATCGGGGCCGCGGTGGTGAACATCGCGGCGGACGTGGTCTACGCGTTCGGGTTCGGCTGGGGGGTCTGGGGCCTCGCGCTCGGCCACGCGACCTCGTACGCGATCGGCTCCCTGGTGCTGCTGGCCGTGCTCCGAGCGCGCTTGGGCGGGCTCGACGGGCGGCGGATCGGCCGGACGCTCGCTCGCACGTTCCTTGCCGCCATGGTGGTCGCGATCATGGCCGGTGGGTCGGCGCTGTTGGTCGGCCAGGTCCTGGACGTCGACCGGCCGGTCGTGCGGCTTCTCCAGGTCGCCGTGGGGGTCTCGGTGGGGGTCCTTGCCTTCCTGACGTGCGCGTTTATGTTCGGCATCTCGGAGGTCGATGAGGTCAGGAGAGCCCTCCTGGCCCGCTTCCGGCGCTGAGGACCGGCTCCACGGGGGACACGATGCGGAAGGATGCGGGCGTCGTCGGCAAGATCATCGTGATCTGGCTGCTCGTCGTGGCGGTGATCGGCCTGGTGGTGCTGGACGGCGGATCGATCGTGTTCACGCACTTCCGACTCTCGGATACCGGGGCGAGCGCGGCGCAAGCCGGCGCCCAGGCCTGGAGCGACGGACACGATCCGCAGGCGGCCTGCGCCGCGGCCTTGAAGTCGGTGCAGCAGGACGACTCCGGAGCGACCCTGTCGAAGGGCTGGTGCAAGGTCAACCCGAAGACCGGCGAGGTCACGATCACGCTGCGCAAGCGCGCCAAGACGATGCTCGCCTGGCGGCTCGGCTTCACCGATAAGTACACGAAGGTCGTCGTCGTGGAAACCGGCTCGCCCTCACAGCTGTAGCGTCGTCGACGTGGGCGACCCGGGCAGCGACGACGATCTCGTTCGCCGCTACCTCGCCGGCGACGCGAACGCCTTCGCGACGCTGATGCGCCGGCACGAGACCCGGATCTACACGCTGTGCCTGCGCACGCTCGGGAACGCCGACGATGCGGCCGACGCCGCGCAGGACGCCTTCCTCACGGCGCTCCGCAAGCTCGAGGGGTTCCGGGGCGAGGCGGCGTTCGGCACGTGGCTGCACCGGGTCGCGGTGAACGCTTGTTACGACCTGCTGCGCAAGCGTCGCCGGCAGCCGATGCTCCGCCTCGCAGAGGACGAGGAGCATCCGCGCGCCGAGCTCGAGCCCGCCGAACCGGACATCGCCGAGGAGGTTGTCGGCACGCAGGACGCCGCCGCCGCCCTTCGGCTGATCCCTGAGGAGTTCCGGATCGCGCTGATCCTGGCCGACGTCCAGGACCTGGCCTACGACCAGATCGCGCGGATCCTCGAGGTGCCGGTCGGCACCGTGAAGTCGCGGGTGCACCGCGGACGGGTGGCGCTCGCCAGGATCTTGGATCCGAGCGATGGGGAACCCGATCCGGTGTCACGGACGTCTCAGGAGGAGGCATGAACCATCCCGACGATCTGCTGGCTCCGTACGTGGACGGCGCGCTGCCCACCGCGGAACGCAACGCCGTGGACCGCCACCTCGCCACGTGTGCGCGCTGCCGCCGAGAGGTCGAGCTCGCCGGAGGGGCGTCGCGGGCGTTGCGCGCTCTCCCCCCGGTGCAGCCTCCCGCGGATCTGCTCGGCCCCGCGATCGAAGCCGCCGAGCGCAACACGGCCGAGCGGGCTCCCGAGGTCGCACCCCTCCGCCCGGAGGCCAGGCCCCGGTGGATCGGCTGGGCCGCGGCCGCGGTGAGCGTCGCCGCCGTCCTGGTGCTCGGAGTCACCGTCTTGCCCCGCGTGGGCACCGGTTCCTCCGAGGCGGCGCTCCCCGCCTCGAACGGGGCGGCCGGCGTCAGCGTTCCGGCCGCAACGCGCGTCGAAGTGCAGGACGTCGATTACGACGTCGCGTCGGTCCAGCGGCTCGCGGACCAGTTGGCCGCAGCGACCTCCGGCACTCGTGTGCCCGAGGCCGCCGTCGCCACCGGGGCCGCGGCGGCGGAGGTCACGTTCGGTCCCATCAGCACCTTCCCCACCGCGAGCGCATGCCTGACGCAGGCCTTCGGCCAGGAGCCCGGGAAGCTCGTGCGCGTGATCCAGGCGCGGTTCCGGGGGGTCCCCGCGTACCTCGGCGTGTACCTCGTCGGGCCCGGCGCGGGACAGCCAGCCGACACCGGCGTGGTGCTGATCGCCGCGAAGGAACACTGCACGATCCTGCACTCCACGACGATCCGGCTCTAGCCCCGCCCTGCGACGTGGAATAGGCGGGCGTTCTCCCCTATGGGAGGATGCCGAACGTGACCGAACAGCGGAAGGTGATCGTGATCGGCTCGGGGCCGGCGGGCTTCACCGCGGCGCTCTACGCCGCCCGAGCCAACCTCGAGCCCCTGGTCCTCAAGGGCTTGGAGGCCGGCGGTCAGCTGATGCTGACGACCGACGTGGAGAACTATCCGGGCTTCGCGGACGGGATCTTGGGTCCCGAGCTGATGGACCAGATCGAGAAGCAAGCCCAGCGGTTCGGCGCCGAAATCCTGCCCGTGCACGTGACGGAGGTCGGCCTGTCCGATCGGCCGTTCGCGGTCCGGGCCGGCGATCAGGAATGGCGTGCCGAGTCGCTGATCGTCGCCACCGGCGCCACGGCGCGCTGGCTCGGGGTGCCCGGCGAGGAGAAGCTCCGCGGCCGGGGCGTCTCGGCCTGTGCGACCTGCGACGGCTTCTTCTTCCGGGACCGCGAGCTGATCGTGGTGGGCGGCGGCGACACGGCGATGGAGGAGGCCACGTTCCTCACGAAGTTCGCCAGCAAGGTCACGATCGTGCATCGGCGCGACACCTTCCGTGCCTCGAAGGTGATGGCCGAGCGAGCGCTCGCGAACCCGAAGATCTCGGTCGTGTGGAACGCCGTCGTCGAGGAGATCCACGGCGACGATGCCGTGACCGGCGTGGCGCTACGCGACGTCGGAACCGGCGAGCGCCGGGACCTGGCCGCAGACGGGGTGTTCATGGCGATCGGCCACGATCCGAACACCGCGTTGTTCCGTGGCCAGCTCGACACCGACGAGGCGGGCTACCTCCAGGTCGCGGAGCCCCGCACAGCGACGAACGTTCCGGGGGTCTTCGCGGCCGGCGACGTCACGGACCGCGTGTATCGTCAGGCGGTCACGGCCGCGGGCCAGGGATGCAAGGCCGCGATCGACGCGGAGCGGTTCCTCGAGGACCAGGCACACGGCGCGTGACGGGGTCCGGAATCCACCGGACCGGCCGGGCGTTGCACCCTGCAGACCGGGTCGCTCCCTTGGGCGCGGCCGCAGCCGAGCGAGGAAGGCGAACGAGATGGCCGATATCGGCAACGTGACCGACGGGGACTTCCAGACGGCGGTCCTCGACTCCGAGACCCCCGTGCTGGTGGACTTCTGGGCCGAGTGGTGCGTGCCGTGCCACATGGTTTCCCCCGTCGTCGAGGAGATCGGCACCGAGAAGGGCGACGCCCTGAAGATCGCGAAGCTCAACATCGATGAGAACCCCGATGCCACCCGGACCTACGGCGTGATGTCGATCCCGTCCCTGATCCTCTTCAAGGGTGGTCAGGAGGTGGCGCGCGTGATCGGGGCCAAGCCCAAGGACGCGATCCTGCGCGACCTCGCGCCCCACCTCTCGGCCGAGGCCGCCGCGTCGTAGGGAACGCGGCCGTCCCCGGAACGCCCCGTTGTCGGGCGGGCCGGGTCCGTCCAGACTCGAGCCGTGCACGTCTTCCGGCTCGGCGACGAAGGACACGAGGTCCTCGACATCCAGCAGCGGCTCGTGTCGATCGGCTACGCGCTGCCCTCCACCGAGCTCACCGGCAGGTTCGGCCCGGACACGCAGGTCGCGGTCCGCGCGTTCCAGGCCGACCGGAGCCTTCGCGAGGACGGGCTCGTCGGCCCGGACACCTGGATGCAGCTCGTCGAGGCCGGATTCCGTCTCGGTGATCGCACGCTCTACCTGCGGGCCCCGAACTTCCGCGGTGACGACGTGCGGACCCTCCAACGCAAGTTGAACGCATTGGGGTTCGACGCCGGGAAGGAGGACGGGGTCCACGGGCCGCGGACCGATCGGGCGGTCCACGAGTTCCAGCACAACGTCGGCGAACGACCCGACGGTGTGGTCGGCCTGCACACGATCGCGATGCTCGAGCGGATGCGCCCGCTCGAGGACGTGCCGGGCCGCGCCCTGGTCCGCGAGGCCGAGGAGCTCCGGGACATCCGGGGCGGGTTCGCCGGACAGGTCGTCGCGATCGACGTCGGGGACGGCGCGGACGATGACCCGGGGCGGCTGCGGACCGCGATCGCCGGCGCCCTCGTGGATCGGTTATCGATGGCGGGTGCGAAGCCCGTGGTGATCACGGAGCCCGGATCGCCCCCGTCCGACCGGGCTCGGATCGCGAACGAGCTCGACGCCACCGTCTGTCTGAGCCTCCATCTGGGCGTCGAGGCGCCGGAGGCCGGCGGACCCACCTGTTCGTACTTCGGCAGCGGCAGCACCCATTCCCCCGCGGGCCGCCACCTGGCCCAGCTGATCCTCGAGGAACTCGAGCGAGCGCTCGGCCGGCGCGGCCGGCTGGAGCGCCTCACGGCCGGCATGTTGCGCGACACCCGGATGCCCGCGGTGCAGATCGAGCCGTTCGTCGTGGCGAACGAGCTGGAAGCCGCCCGCCTCGAGGATCCGGCCACCGTCGAGCTGGTCGCTTCGGCGGTCGCGGCGGGCGTCCGGCGCTTCTTCGCCTGAGGACCCCGCTCAGGTCCGGGACCGGCGGCCGAACAGCGCGAGCACGGCTCCGAGCACGGCGCCCAACACGATCGCCCGGATCGCCCGTTCGCGTTCGGAGGGGACGGCCGCCTCGGACACGCGACTAGGCTACCCGCGTGCGCGCGTGCGTGATGATCGAGGGTCAGCAGGGCGTCACCTGGAAGGACTGGTGCGCACTGGCCGACGCTGCCGAGCGGCTCGGGTTCGAGGGGCTCTTCCGCTCCGATCACTACTTCAGCGCCCACGGGGTCTCCGGGCGCGGCTCCACCGACGCCTGGACGCTCCTGGGGGCGCTCGCGGTGCAGACACGGGACCTACGGCTCGGGACGCTCGTGTCCCCCGTGACGTTCCGCGAGCCGGCGTTGCTGGCGAAAGCGGCCGTGACGGTCGACGAGATCAGCGGAGGCCGCGTCGAGGTCGGGATGGGCGCCGGGTGGTGGAGGGAGGAGCACACGCAGTTCGGGTTCCGATTCCGCGACGTGAACGAGCGTTGGCAGCTGCTGGAGGAGCAGGTCGCGATCGTGCACGGCCTCTTCACGCAGGAGCGGTTCTC
>DATHCP010000047.1:0-2268 GCA_035490535.1 Actinomycetota bacterium | reverse complement strand
CTCGGCGTGCCCCTCGACACCGACCCCGCGAACGTCCACCCGAGCGACCGCTGGCCGATCCACCGGGACGCGCCGCCGTTCGAGGAGCTCGAGCCCAAGCAGGTCATGCTCGAGACCGGCATCAAGGTGATCGACCTGCTCGAGCCCTACGTGCAGGGCGGCAAGATCGGGATGTTCGGCGGCGCGGGCGTGGGAAAGACCGTGATCATCCAGGAGATGATCCGCCGCCAGGCCGAGCAGCACGGCGGCGTGTCCGTGTTCGCGGGTGTGGGCGAGCGCACGCGCGAGGGCAACGACCTGTTCCTGGAGATGACCGAGTCCGGCGTGATCGAGAAGACCGCGCTCGTCTTCGGCCAGATGGACGAGCCGCCCGGTGTCCGGCTGCGTGTGGCGCTGTCGGCGCTGACGATGGCCGAGTACTTCCGCGACGTGGAGCACAAGGACGTCCTGCTCTTCGTGGACAACATCTTCCGGTTCACGCAGGCAGGCTCGGAGGTCTCGACGCTGCTCGGCCGGATGCCGAGCGCGGTGGGCTACCAGCCGAACCTCGCCGGCGAGATGGGCGACCTGCAGGAGCGGATCACCTCGGCCGGCGGCCGGTCGATCACGTCGCTGCAGGCGATCTACGTGCCGGCCGACGACATCACCGACCCGGCACCGCACGCGGCGTTCGCGCACCTGGACGCGACGACGGTGCTGAGCCGCGACATCGCCGCCCTGGGGATCTATCCGGCGGTCGACCCGCTCGACTCGACCAGCCGGATCCTGGACCCGCGCTACGTCGGCGAGGACCATTACGCGGTCGCGCGGCGCGTGCAGGAGATCCTGCAGCGCTACAAGGACCTGCAGGACATCATCGCGATCCTCGGGATCGACGAGCTGTCCGAGGAGGACAAGGTCGTCGTCACGCGGGCCCGCAAGATCCAGCGGTTCCTCTCGCAGCCGTTCTTCGTGGCCGAGCAGTTCACCGGCATCCCGGGCAAGTACACGCCGATCGACGAGACGATCGCGTCGTTCCGGGGCCTCTGCGAGGGCGAGTACGACCACCTGCCCGAGCAGGCGTTCTTCCTGGTGGGCGGGATCGAGGAGGCCGTCGAGCAGGCCAAGCGCCTGGAGGCCGCGTGAGCTTCGAGGCTCACGTCGTCACGCCCGAGCGGGAGGTCTGGGCCGGTCCGGTCCAGCAGGTGGTCGCGCGCGGCGTCGACGGCGTCGTCGGGATCCTGAACGGCCACGCTCCACTGTTGGTCCAGCTCGCGATCGGGCCCCTGCGACTCGAGCTCCCGGACGGGACATGGCGGGCGGCGATCGTGGACGGCGGCTTCCTCCATGTGACCAGCACCGGCGGCGAGACCCGCGCGGACGTCCTGGCCACGCAGGCCGAGCTGGCCGAGGAGATCGACGTCGAGGCGGCGCGCCGCCGGCTCGAGGAGCTCCGGGCGGCCGAGGACGACGACGAGGTCGCCCAGGCCGAGGCCGCGAAGGCCCTGGCCCGCATCGAACTCGCGGGCTGATCCCCCGGAGCCGTCGCCGTGGCCTACCATCCTTCCGTGGACCGCCTCCTCGTGACCGGGGGCGCGCGTCTCGCCGGCACCGTTCGGGTCTCCGGCGCGAAGAACTCCGCGCTCAAGCTGATGGCCGCGTCGCTCTTGGCGCCCGGCGTCAGCATGGTGCGCAACGTCCCGCGGATCCGGGACTCCGAGGTGATGGCCGACCTCCTGCGGCACGTCGGCATCGGCGTCACGCTCGCCGATGGGATCGCGACCCTCGACGCGACGAGGATCGCCGACGTCGAGGAGCCGGACGAACTCGCCGGGCAGATCCGGGCATCGATCGTCATGCTCGGGCCGCTCCTGGCGCGCACCGGGCGCGCCCGGGTGGCGTTGCCCGGTGGCGACAACATCGGCGCCCGGACCGTGGAGCTGCACGTGCGTGGGCTCGAGCGGATGGGCGCCACGGTCCTGTCCGAGCACGGCGTGCTGATCGCCGACGCGCCCGCGCTCCGCGGCGCCTCGATCACGCTCGACTATCCGAGCGTGACCGCCACCGAGAACCTCCTGCTGGCCGCGGTCTTGGCCCGCGGAACCACCGTGCTGGACAACGCCGCGCGCGAGCCGGAGATCGCCGACCTCGCGGAGTTCCTGCGATCGATGGGGGCGGACCTGGAGGGGGCCGGAACCAGCACGATCCGGATCACCGGCGTTCCCGACCTCCGTCCCGCCGAGCATGCGGCGATCCCGGACCGGATCGAGGTCGGGACGTGGGCGGCCG
>DATHCP010000046.1:0-3577 GCA_035490535.1 Actinomycetota bacterium | reverse complement strand
TCGCGTACCGGACGAGCTGAGATCCGGCATCACCGAGGTCGGGGTGCGTGCGTATACTCGCGGGCTGAAAGCAGGTCATCTGACCACCATCTGACGTCGGAGGGGCCACGTGGCACGGGACGCTCCCGCGGAGACGCACGTCACGCCGTCGCTCGAGGAGCTGCGGGCGCGTGCGAAGCAGATCCGTCGCAACGTCGTGCGGATGGCTTCCGGGAAGGGTGAGGGCTACGTCGGCCAGGGGCTCGACGTCGCCGACATCCTCGCCGTGCTGTTCCTGTCCGAGATGCGGTACGACCCGCTCGACCGTGGGCCCGAGACGGACCGGCTGATCTTCTCGGCCGGGCACTACTCGATCGGCCTGTGGGCGGCGCTCGCGGAGGCCGGCCACCTGGAGGGGTACGACCTGGCGACGTACGGAGCCGACGGCGCGACGCTGATCATGTCGACGCACGAGGGCCATCCCGATCTGATCGAGCTCACCGGCGGCTCGCTCGCGCACGGGCTCGGCGTCGCGGCGGGGCTCGCGGTCGGCTACCGGATCAAGGGATGGCCGGCGCGGATCTTCTGCTTCTCGACCGACGGGGAGGCGCAGGAGGGATCCACGTGGGAGGCGGCGATGTTCGCCGGCCACGAGCGCCTCGGGAACCTGATCAACGTGATCGACGTGAACCGGGTCCAGGCCGACGGCGACCTGGTGCTGGAGATCGAACCGCTCGCGGAGAAGTACCGCGCGTTCGGCTGGTGGGCCACGGAGGTGGATGGCAACGACGTCGGAGCGCTCGTCGAGGCGTTCGATCAGGCGCGCGGGATCACGGACCTGCCGAAGGCGATCGTGTGCCGCACGACCCTGGGCAGGGGCGTGCCGATGATCGTGGACCGCGAGCGGAACCACTTCGTGCGCGTGGGCGACGACGAGTGGGAGGCGGTCGCCCGCCAGCTGGAGGCCTCGGCGTGAGCGCGCAGGTCGCGGTCGACGAGGTGCTGCTGGAGAAGTCGGGTCCGTTCGGGCGGGCGCTCCTGGAGATCGGGCGGCGCCGGCCGGACGTGGTCGCACTGTCGGCCGACGTCGCGGGCGTGACCGGGCTCGCGCCGTTCGCGCAGGCGTTCCCCGACCGCTCCGTGAACGTGGGGATGGCCGAGGAGGACCTGATCGCGGTGGCGGTCGGGCTGTCGAAGGCCGGCTTCGTGCCGGTGGCGACCACGTTCGCGGTGTTCGCGACGCGACGGGCGCTGGACTTCATCGCGATCCAGTGCGCGCTGAACCGCGCGAACGTGAAGATCGTGGCCGCGCTGCCGGGGATCTACTCGACCTTCGGGCCGACGCACCAGGGGATCGACGACATCGCGCACATGCGCGTGCTGCCGAACATGACCGTGATCGATCCCTGCGACAACGTCGAGATGCAGGAGGCGATCGCGGCGGCGGTGGAGTTCGACGGGCCGGTCTACCTGCGCGAGCTCCTCGGCAGGGAGACCGCCGACGTGGACCGCGGCGAGCACCGGTTCGCGATCGGGCCGGCGCAGCTGCTGCACGACGGCACCGACGTGGGGATCGTGGCGAGCGGGATCATGGTGCGGCGTGCGCAGGACGCGGTCGCGACGCTCGCCGAGCGGGGGATCTCGGCGGCGCTGCTCAAGATCTCGACGTTCAAGCCGTTCGACGGGGAGTCCGTGCGCGCGCTGGCCCGGGGAACCGGCGCGCTCGTCACCGCGGAGAACCACTCGGTGATCGGGGGGCTCTTCTCGGCCGTGTCGGAGACGCTCGCGCGGGGCGGCGAGCAGGTCCCGGTCCGGGCGGTCGGCGTGCAGGACGAGTTCTGCTCCTTCGGATCGAACCCCTACGTCGCGCGCACGCACGGCCTGACGGCCGAGGCGGTGGTGTCGGCGGTCGACGAGGTCCTCGCGGCGAGGCGCTGATGGCGCGGATCACCGGGGTCGATCACGTGGGCGTCACGGTGAGTGACGTCGATCGTTCGCTCGCGTTCTGGCGGGATCTGCTCGGGCTCGAGGTGACCGGGCGGGGGACCGTCGAGTGGGAGCACCTCGACCGCCTGGTCGCGCTGCCCGACACGAAGATCGAGTGGTGCGAGCTGGCGCTTCCCGGCGGCGGGAAGGTCGAGCTCTCGCGCTACCACCGGCCGGTCGGCGAGGCGGTCGCGCCCGGCGAGGAGAACGAGCCCGGGCGCTCGCACCTGTCGCTGCTGGTCGACGACCTCGCGGAGATGCTCGCGCACCTGCGCGCGCACGACGTTCCGGCGCGCACTCCGGAGCCGGTCGACATCCCGCGCGGGGCCTACGCCGGCGGCAAGGCCGCGTACGTGTTCGATCCCGACGGGGTCGAGCTGGAGCTGATCGAGCGGGCAGGAGGATAGGCGCGTGGGCGAGGAACCCTCCGGCGTGCACATCGCGCAGGCCCCGCGGCGCAAGCTCGCGGAGACGGTCGCCCAGCAGATCCTCGACGCCGTTCGCGACAAGCCGGCGGGCACGCGGCTGCCGCCCGAGCGGGAGCTGACGAAGCAGCTCGGCGTCGGGCGTTCGACGGTGCGCGAGGCGTTGAACGGCCTGGCGATGATGGGCGTCGTCGAGATCCGCCACGGCCAGGGCGTGTTCGTGGCCGACCGGCCCGCGATCGCCGGCGACCTCGAGCGGTCGCTGCCGCCGAAGGAGGTCACCGACGAGCTGCTGGAGGCGCGACGGATCGTCGAGGTCGAGCTCGCGCGCCTGGCCGCCGAGCGCCGGACCGAGGCGGACCTGGCGGCGATGCAGGCGCTGCTGGACCGGCACCGTGAGGACCTCGCGGCCGGGCGCGGCCCGATCATGCAGGCCTCCCAGTTCCACCTGCTGGTCGCCGACGCGGCGGGGAACCAGATCCTGGCCGACGTGGTCCGGCCGTTCTTCCGGCTGATGCTCGAGCGGGGGCCGCAGCTGTACGAGACCACCGAGGGCTACGCGCAGTGGGAGCTGGACCAGCATCAGCGGATCTGCGACGCGATCCGCTCCGGCGACGGCGAGGCCGCGCGCCTGGCGATGCTGGAGCACGTGACCTCGATGGGTCACCACTACGCGGAGGCGGCCGAGGCCTCCGAGGATCGGAGCTCGTAGGGCTCGAGCGGTCGTTCTCCTCGCCCGTTCCGCGTGAAGGGGACGGGCTCGGCGGTCAGGTTCACGACGAGCGTGCGTCCGTCCGCGGTCGCGAGGGCGGCGATCCGGGTCGGGTCCGAGACCGTGACGTCCAGGAGCGCGGCACCACGCAGCCGTGCGACGGCCCCGGCCGCCGGTGAGGAGGCGTCGATCGTGATCGAGGCCGCGCCGGCGTTCGCGAGGGTGGCGAGGCAGCCGGCGGTCCACGCGTCGGCGAACCCGCTGCCGGCGTGCGTGGCCAGCGTGACGGGCGAGGGGTGCGCGGGCGCGCCGGCGAGCTCCCGTACCCGCGCGAGGACCTGCGTCTGGATCTCGAGCGTTCCGCGGATCGAGCGCTCGTCGGTGGCATGCACCTCGGGGCTGAGCGCGAACGCGACGCCCTCCAGCCCCGCGCCGGGCGGGTTCCGGTTGATCTCGGAGAAATGGGTCGCCGTGC
>DATHCP010000045.1:0-52329 GCA_035490535.1 Actinomycetota bacterium | reverse complement strand
CACGCCGACGAGCGCGTACGTTGCCCCGATCGGGGAGACGACCGCTACCGGCCCCAGCTCCAGGGCCTTGTAGTGCGTGACGTACGCGGTCGCGGAGAAGATCGCGTTCAGCACCACCGCCCCGAGGAGCGTCTTGACCGGGGAGATCGGGTCGCCGGTCACGAGCACGATCGCCGTCGCCGCGAGCGCCGTGAACGTCTGCGCGACGATCACGGTCCACAGGCTGCCGATCCGCCGGCCCACGACGGCGCCGAAGAAGTCCGCGAGCCCCCAGCCCACGGCCGCGACGAGGCCGTAGATCACGCGGTCGGCCGGACCTCGGCCAGCGCGTCGACCGCCACGGCGCCGCGCCGCCCCACGAGCAGCGGGTTCGCCTCGAGCGAGGTCAGCCGGTCGCGCAGGTCGTGCGCGGCCCGCGCGATCGCGGCGACGGCCCGCGCCGTGGCACGCAGATCGTCGCGCGCGGGATCGAGCCCACAGCGCTCGGCCTGATCCGCCACGAACGCCGCGGCCTGCGCCGGCGTCAGCGGAGCCGCGACGAACGACGCCGCGCCGGCCTCGGCGAGCGCGCCGCCCGGCCGCATCGTGACGCAGGCGCCGAACCGCTCGTCGACGAGCGCGCCGACCAGCACCTCGCGGCCCTCCGCCATCCGCTGCACCAGCACCTTCGGCCGGGCCGCGCCGGCGCGTCGCGCGGCCGCCAGCACCGCTGCCGCCGCGGCCTCGACGTCGCCGCGGCGCCGCAGGCCCAGGCGCACGCCGCCGAGCTTCGCCTTGTGGGGCAACTCGGGCGCGAGCGCCTTGACGGCGACCGGACCGCGCAAGCGCGAGGCGGCCTCGGCCGCCGCAGCAGGCGTCGTGACCACCGCCTCGTCCGGCCGGCGCACCCCGTAGAGCGCGAGGATCCGCGCGGCCGCCGCTTCGTCCAGCGGCCCTTCGGGTGCGGTGCGGAGGAGCCGGCGCGACGCCGGGCGGGCCGGATGCGCCGGCAGTGCCGGGATCCGCCGCGCCCGCGCGCCCTGCAGGTCGAGCAGCGCGGCGATCGCGCCTGCGGCCGCCCGATGCCCCTGGAGGAACGGCAGCGCCCGCCACCGCCGCACGAACGCCTTCGCGTCGGGACCGTACGCGAGCGGGCTCATCGCGACCGACGCGAACACGACGCCGGTCTCCCTCCGCAGGCGCACCGCGTCGCGCAGGACCGGATCCGCCCACGGCACCTCGCCCTCCAGGCGCGGTGGGAACGCGTCGAACGCGATCAGCCCGATCGAGGGATCGGCCGCCAGGGCGTCGAGGGCCCCGACGAACATCTCGGTCTCCACGGCCGCCTGGCCGGTGACGTCCAGCGGGTTGTGCTGCGACGCGAACGACGGCAGGGTGCGCCGCAGGGCTCGGCGTGTGGCCGCCGCCGGCTCGGGCAACGGTAGGCCGAGCTCGCCGGCCGCCTCGGCGAACAGCGTGCATGCACCGCCGGACTGCAGCGCCGCGGCCACGCCCGGCCGCGGCAGCCGCCGGGTGTGCGACAGCAGCACCGCCGCCTCGAACATCGTGACGGGGTCCTCGACCAGCACGGCGCCGTGCCCGCGCAGCCACGCGTCACGCAGCGCGGTGTTGCCGGCGAGCGCCCCCGTGTGCGCCACGATCGCGCGTCGCACCGCCTCCGACGCACCCTTCGGCGCGCAGATCAAGACCGGCTTGCGCGCGGCGGCCAGCGCGTCCAGCCCGCGGCCGATCCCCTCCACGTCGCGCATCGTCTCGACGTAGCTCGCGACGACCTTCGTCGCGGGGTCGTCGGCGGCCCACGCGAACACGTCCCCGAGCCCGAGCACGGCCTCGTTGCCGACGCCCAGGATGATCCGCAGGCCCACCGCGCGGTCGGACGCGAGCTGGTTCATCGTCCAGGCGACGGTGCCGGACTGGGACAGCACGCTGATCCCGCCGGCCAGCGGCTCGGCCGGCGGTGTGGTCCCGTACGGCGCCACATGGTCAACGTAGTTGACGAACCCCTCGACGTTCGGGCCGAGCAGCGGGACCCGGTTCCGCAGCGCGGCCTCGCGCAGCCGGTCCTGCAGCGCGCGTCCCTCCTCGCCCGCTTCCGCGAACCCCGAGGACACGACCATGATCCCGCGCACGTCGCGAGCGCCGCAGTCGTCGATCATCCCGACGACGACGCGCGCCGGCACCACGAACACCACCAGATCGACGCCCGCTGGCAGCTCGCGGATCGACGCCCGGCACGGCAGACCCCAGACCGTGTCGTACTTCGGGTTGACCGGATACAGCGCGCCGTCGTAGCCGACGTGACGGAGCGACCGCTCGATCTCCGGCGCCCACGAGTCCGGCGACTCCGACGCGCCGACGACCGCGATCGACCGCGGCGCCAGGAGGGGACGGAGGTTCCAGCGGGTCATCCGGGATCACCGCGGTAGCGGGCGTCTCGCCACGCGATCGCGGCCTTCAGTCCCTGCTCCAGCGTGATCCGGCGGAACTCGTCGCGCGCGGGGAGGTTCGCGGTCTCGATCATCACGTCCAGCTCGATGTTCGCGGCGAGCGCGGCACGGAACCCCGCGACGTCCCAGGCGCGGTTCACCGCGCGCTTCGTGGTCTGGATCACGAACGGCTCGTTCTTCGCGATCTGCTCGGCCAGGGCGAGGGTCGCGTCGTCGAGCTCCTCGCGCGGAACGACCCGGTTCACCAGCCCGATCCGCAGCGCCTCGCCGGCGGGCACCCGGTCCTCGCCGGTGAACAGGAGCTCCTTCGCCGCCCGGACCCCGACCACCCACGGCAAGAACATCGAGACCACTCCCGAGCCGAACCGGACGTCGACGTAGCCGAAGAACGCGTCGTCGGCGGCCACCGCCAGGTCGCACGCCAGCATCAGGTCGGTGCCGCCGGCCAGGCAGTACGAGTGGACCGAGGCGATCACGGGCTTCGGGCACTCGACGATCTCGAGCATCTTCGCGGTGGACGCGGCGAGGCTCTCGTGCCAGTGCCGCGCGTCCAGCTCGCCCTCGCCCGCGTCCTCGTTCAGGTCGTAGCCCGCGCAGAAGGCCCGTCCGGCACCGCGGAGGATCACGACCGAGACGGCCGGGTCGGCGCCCGCCGCGCGGATCTCGGCGGCCAGGGCGTCGGTCAGCGGGGCGTCGAGGGCGTTCAGCACCTGCGGCCGGTTCATCGTGAGCCGGCGGACCGCGCCGAGGTCCTCGACCAGCACCAGCGCGTCCTGCGTTCCCGAGGTGCCGCCGCTCACGGGTTCCCTCCCTCCGCATCGGCCTTCACATCGGCCGACAGCGGCGGCATCGTAGCCGTTCCGCCACGCCCCCCGGGAACGGCCCGGCGCCGCGCGAACCCCCCGTCGCTCCCGGACGAATCCCCCACAGGGGTTCGTGCCTTGCACTTCCGAGTGCGCCCGTGGTAATCAGCAGCCCACCGTCACTGAACCGCCGGTCAACGGCACGCCGGCGGCTCGGAGGAGCCAACCGATGCCATCACCAACCGAGCGGCGGTTCAGCCGCCGGCAGTTCCTGTACCGCGCGGCGGGTGCCGCCGTCGCCGTCCCGACCCTCTCCGCGATCCTGGCCGCCTGCGCCAAGCCCGGCCAGCTGCCGAGCGGCGTCACGCTGCTGGAGCCGGCCCGCCAGGACCGCCCGGTCACGCTGCCCCTCTACGGTCGCGAGCCGATCGCCACCGACGCGCCGCTGGAGGAGGGCGCCACGCTGCAGATCTACAACTGGGACAGCTACCTCTACAAGAAGACGCTGAAGGAGTTCACCGCCAAGTACGGGGTGAACATCGAGTACACGACCTACAACAACATGGAGGAGGGCATCCAGAAGATCAGCACGGGCCAGATCAAGCCCGACGTCTTCTGGACGGACATCGACAAGATCAACAAGCTCGTGATGGCGAAGCTCCTGCAGCCGCTGAACCACGACCTGATCCCGAACCTGGAGAAGAACGTCTGGCCCGTGTACCAGAACCCCTTCTACGACCAGCACTGGCGGTACACCGTGCCGTACGTGACGTGGACGACCGGCGTCGGCTACCGCCGCGATCACATCGACGACGCGGAGGTCGCGGCGAAGGGCTACGACATCCTGTGGGACCCCCAGTACAACGGGAAGGTCAGCATCTACGACGACTACCGCACGGCCCTGGGCATGTCGCTGCTGAAGAACGGGATCTACGACCTCAACACCGGCAGCGAGGCGGACCTCAAGCTCGCCGCCGACGACCTCGTCCGGCTCCTCGACGCGACGAACGCGCGCGTGTCGATCAACGCGAGCTACTCGGCGTTCCCGGCCGACGAGATCTGGCTGAGCCAGGCGTGGTCGGGCGACATGGTCGGCGACCAGTACTACCTCCCGAAGGGCGTGCCCACGAGCGTGCTCGGCTACTGGTACCCGAAGGAGCGCAACGGCGAGGTCAACAACGACACGATGGTGATCCCGGCCAGCGCGCAGCACCCGGTCGCCGCACACACGTTCATCAACTTCATGCTCGACAAGAAGTACGCGTTCGAGAACTTCGCCGACTGGGTCGGCTACCAGCCGCCGCAGAACTCGATCAACCCCACGGAGCTGGTCGCCGACGGCGTGGTGCCCAAGACGATCCCCGAGGCGGTCGTCCGCCAGGACGACTTCAAGAAGGGCCACCTGTTGCTGGAGCTGAACCGGGACACCGACCAGCTCTGGTTCGACGCCTGGGACCAGGTCACGAGCGGTGGCTAGCACGGTCCAGGAGCCGGCGCTCCCCGACGCGCCTCCCGAGCCGAAGGGTTCGAAGGTCGCGCACGAGGAGTCGTCCGGCGTCTGGTACCCGAAGTGGTACTGGCCGTCCTTCGCGAGCCCCGCCACGATCTGGCTCGCGATCTTCTTCATCCTGCCGCTGTACGTCGTGCTGTCGGTGGCGTTCGGCACGTCCGATCCGATCTTCGGCGCGCCGCTGCCGGTCTACGAGCCCTGGTACTGGAGCAGCTCGTCGTTCGTGCACGTGATCGGGCGGTTCTTCGGCGCTGCCGCGTTCTGGCAGCCGGCCCTGCTGCGGACGTTCGTGTTCGTGTTCCTGGCGAGCCTGCTGTGCCTGCTGATCGGGTTCCCGGTCGCGTATTACGTGGCGCGCTACGGCGGGAAGCACAAGGGCCTGTACCTGCTGTTGCTGGTGGCGCCGTTCTGGATCAGCTACCTGATGCGGATCTTCGCCTGGCAGAGCCTGCTGACCTCCGATGGGATCGTGAACTCGATCCTGCGGATCCTGCACATCGCGCCGAACCCGATCGACTGGCTCTCCGGTAAGCCGATCACCGTGATCCTGGCGCTGGTCTACGGGTACATCCCGTACCTGATCCTGCCGGTCTACGCCGGCATCGACCGGATGAACGTGAGCCTGCTCGAAGCGGGCCGCGACCTGGGCGCGAGTCCCTGGCAGACGTTCCGGCGGGTGACGCTGCCGCAGTCGAAGCAGGCGATCCTGGCCGGCCTGGTGATCGTGTCGCTGCCGATGTTCGGCGACTACTACACGAACGACCTGATGGGCTCCCCGAAGACCTCGATGTTCGGCAACCTGATCGACAAGACGATCACCCAGCAGGGGCAGGGGCCGCGGGCCGGCTCGCTCGTGCTGATCCTGATGGTGATCCTGCTGATCCCGATGGCCTACTACCTGCGCTCGACCCGCCGGGCGGCGGAGGGTGAGGGATGAGCGAGATCGCGATCGAGCGCGGCGCGGAGCGCTCGACCGAGCGCGGCTCCGGGCTGGGCCGCTGGCTGCGGAACCCCTGGCGACGGCCGGTGTTCCTCGCCGGCTTCACCTGGGCGTACCTGGCCTGGTCGATCCTGCCGGTGCTGATCGCGATCCTGTTCTCGTTCAACGCCGGTCGGTCGCGGAGCGTCTGGCAGGGCTTCTCGATGCGCTGGTGGACCGGCGATCCGAACGACGCGCTGTTCCACGACCCGGCGTTGCGGCAGGCGATCGTGCAGAGCCTGCGGCTGTCGTTCATCACGATGATCATCGCGGTGCCGCTCGGCACGATGTTCGCGATCGCGCTGGACCGCTGGCACGGCCGGCCCGCGAAGACCGCGAACTTCGGCATGTTGTTCTCGTTCGTGATGCCGGAGATCATCCTGGGCGTCTCGCTCTACCTGCTGTTCACGAACCTGTTCAAGGGGTTCGTCCACCTCGGGACCGGGGCGCAGCTGCTCGGGCTGATCACGTTCCAGCTGTCGTACCCCGTGATCATCGTGCGCGCCCGATTGCTCACGATCGGACCCGAGTACGAAGAGGCGGCGATGGATCTCGGCGCGACGCCCGGACAGGCGCTGTGGCGCGCCCTCCTTCCGCTGCTCTTCCCGGCGATCTTCGCGAGCTTCGCGATCACCTTCGCCGACACGATCGACGACTTCGTGACGGTGAACTACCTGGCCTCGACGGCGGCCTCCCAGCCGCTGTCGGTGAAGATCTACTCCGCGGCGCGCGGCTCGCCCACGCCCGCCGTGAACGCCGCCGCGACCTTCATGCTGATCTCCACGATGATGGCGATCGGCGTCGGGTTCCTGATCTACCGCGTGTTCAGCCGCGGGCAGCGCAGCGGCGAGGCGGGGGCGGGCGTCACCGATTTCGTGAACGCGTAGCGCCGCTAGGCGGGCAGGGCCTCGTCGTCGTCGACCGGCGCCTCGCCGCCCGGCGGCAGCACCCGCAGGGCGTCCTGCGGCAGGTGAACGGCCACCGCCGTACCTTGGGCCCACGTCGTCGCGTCGCCGTCGTTCGAGATCCAGGCCTGGATCCGGTCGCCCGGGGCGAGGTTCACGAACACGTGCAGCACGGAGCCGACGTAGACGACCCGCTCGATCATGCCGGGGATCCGGTTCGGGCCGGCGCCGCCGCCCGGCTCCAGCACCACGCGCTCGGGCCGGATCGTGATCATCGCCTTGCCGCGCGTGTCGGTGTCGCCGCCGCCGGCCACGAGGTCGAACTCGCCGAGCTTCACGTTCGCGCCGCCGGGACCGGCGCCCGAGACCTCGGTATCCATCAGGTTCGACACGCCCAGGAAGTCCGCCACGTAGGCCGTGGCCGGCGCCTCGTAGATCTCCTTCGGCGGCCCCACCTGCTCGACGCGGCCCTGCGACATCACGGCGATCCGGTCCGACATCGTCAAGGCCTCTTCCTGGTCGTGCGTCACGTAGATGAACGTGATGCCGACCTCCTGCTGCAGCGTCTTCAGCTCGATCTGCAGGCGCTTGCGCAGTTTGGCGTCCAGGGCGCCGAGCGGTTCGTCCAGGAGCAGGACCTTCGGGTTCAGGATCAGGGCGCGGGCGAGCGCGACGCGCTGCTGCTGGCCGCCGGAGAGCTGGTTCGGGCGCCGCTTCGTGAACGGCGCCATCTGCACCAGCTCGAGCGCGTTGCCGACCCGCTCCTTCGTCTCGGTCTTCGAGGCCTTCTGGTAGCGAAGGCCGAACGCGACGTTGTCCTCGACCGTGAGGTGCGGGAACAGCGCGTAGTTCTGGAAGACCGTGTTCACGTTGCGCTTGTGCGGCGGGATCTGGGCCATGTCGACCCCGTCCAGCAGGATCTGGCCCTCGCTCGGCCGCTCGAACCCCGCGATCATCCGCAGGGTCGTCGTCTTGCCGCAGCCCGAGGGGCCGAGCAGCGAGAAGAACTCGCCCGACGGCATGTCGAGGTTGATGCCGGCGACCGCGGTGAACTCCGCGAACCGCTTGACCAGATCGACGAGCTGGACCTCTCCGCCTGCCATCGTGCGCGCGAGTCTACCCCCCGCCTTCCGAACCAGGTCAATCCGTCGATCGCCGCACCGGCGCGATGCGATGATGGCCCGCCATGGAGGAGCTCCGGACCCCGCCCCCGTCGGAGGTCGCGGCCGATCCCGGCGAGTCGCGCCGGATCCCCGCGCTCCTGGCCGGCTACGCGACCTTCGGCATGTACTGGGGCGCCTGGGTGATCTTGGTCGCCGAGCTGAACCGCGACCACGGATTGTCCTACGGCGCGAACGGCCTTCTGCTGGCACTGCTGTCGATCGTCGCGGTCCTCGTGATGGCCTTCGTCGCGCCGCGCCTGACGCGGTACCCGCTCGGCGCCCTCGTCGCCGTGTCGCTGATGGCGCTCGGCGTGGCCGCGATCGCGATGGCCGTGCTCCCGACCCGCGCGCTCTGGATCGCGTTCGTGCTGGTCGGGGTCGGCAACGGGCTGATCGACGTGTTCCTGAACGTCGAGGCCCAGCGGGTGGAGGTCTCGACCGGCAGGCCGGTGCTGCAGTGGCTCCACGCGAGCTACGCGGCCGGGGGCGTGGCCGGCGCCTTGCTGGGCGGGATCGTGGTGGCCGCCGGGATCGACTACCGCACCGGGATCGCCGCGACCGGACTCGCGCTGTTCCTGTCCGCGTGGTGGAACGCGCGGCGCGGCTCGCTCGAACGCGGCTCACCCGAGGAGGAGACCGCGACGTTCTCGCTGTCGGCGTTCACGCGGCATCCCGCGCTGTGGGTGCCGGCGCTGGTCGTGGCGTTCGCCTTCCTCGTCGAGGGCTCGATGGACACGTGGTCGGGGCTGTACCTGCAGGACCAGCTCGGCGCCTCGGCGGTGAAAGCCGCGGTCGCGTTCGCCGCGTTCTCGACGTCGCTGTGCCTGGGGCGACTGTTCGCCGGCGGCGTGCTGTTCGGTCTGGGACGGCGCGCGACCATCGTGATCTCGGGCGCCGGGGCGGCGGTCGGCGGCGCGATCGCCGCCCTGACCGACAGCACCGCCGTGGTCGCGGTCGCGTTCCTGCTGATGGGGTTCGCGATCAGCTCGGCGGCGCCGGCCGCGTTCGGCCTGGTGGACGAGGCGGCACCCGGCGACCAGGCGAACGGCGTCGCCGCGGTCACGACGGTCGGCTACTCCGGGTTCGTGTGGAGCCCGCCGATCTTCGGCTGGATCGCCACGGCCTTCGACCTGCGGGCGGCGATGACCCTGATCGTGGTCTCGACCGTCGGGATCATCGGCGCGGGGTTGGCGGCGCCTCGCGGACGCACGCCGAGCCGGAGCTCGGCGGCGACGGCCGGCTGAATCGAGGGAAGATCAGGGCCCCCGGCGTGCCGGGGGCCCTGCCCTTCACATCTGCTGGTGCTCGATCTCTCCGTCGTGCCACTCGGGGTCGCCCTCGAGGAGCGCCCGGTACTTCGTGTACGTCTCGTGCATCGCCGGGTCGTCGGCGTTCGCATCGTAGGTGGCGCGATCCTCGAAGATCGCCAGCAGCCACACGTTGTCGCTGTCGTTCTCCATCAGCGTATAGGTGCCGACGAAGCCCTCGACCTTGCGCTGATCCTCGTCGAAGACCGCCCGCAGCGCGTCGCGGTTCCCCGACTTCACGACCATCTTCGCGACGGTTCCGTACATCTGTCCCCCTTCCCTCGTGTTGCCGTTCGGTGAGCCTACGCCCGCCGGGCGTTACGCGGGGCCGGGGGGATCTTCCAGCTCGGGCGGGGGCTCACCGAGGCCCCACGCGTCGGCGCCACCGTCGACCAGGACGGTCGAGCCGGTGATGTAGGCGGCCGCCGGGGTCGCCAGGAACGCGATCGTGGCCGCGACCTCCTCGGCGGTGCCGGGCCGGCGCATCGGGATCAACCCGGCGAACGCGTCGACCGTGTCCTGGCCTCCGTACTGCAGGACACCCTCGGTCTGGATCAGCCCGCAGGCGACGCAGACCGCCCGGATCCCGTACTTCGACCACTCCAGCGCGATCCCCGACGCGAACGTCTCCAGGGCACTGCGGGCCATCGAGGAGTGCACCATCGAGGGGATCCCGCGCCGGGGGCTGAACCCCACGAACTCCACGACCCCGGCGCGCTGCGGGATCATCCACCGTTCGGCGACGCGCTGGGTCAGGTCCCAGACCGCGTCGACGTTCAGCCGGTGGACCGCCCGGAGGCCCCTCGTCGAGGTCGCTTCCAAGGGCGCCGCGAACTGCCCGCCGGCGGCGTGCACCAGCACGTCGACCCGGTCGTGGCGGTCGGCGAGCTCGTCGAGGAAGGCCGCCGCCTGGTCGGGCTCGCGCACGTCGCACGGCCGCGCGAAGCAGCGCTCGGAACCGAGCTCCTCGGCCACCGCGGCGATCGGCTCGGGCCGGCGCCCGCAGATCGCGACCGTGGCGCCGGTTCGCACGAACTCGCGTGCGGTGGCGCGGCCGATCCCGGTGCCGCCGCCGGTGACGATCGCCACGACGCCGGCGTTCGCGTCGACGGCCAGCGTCGATCCGGCCTCCCGTACCATGCCGCGCAGTATGCAGGAGCGGTGGCTCGACGTGATCGGCGCCGACGGCGTACGCCTGCGGGTCCGCGAGCTGGCCGGCCCCACCCCCGGCGCGCCCGGGCTCCTGCTGCACCACGGGCTGGCCTCCTCGCAGCGGATCTGGGACCGGATGCTGCCGCGCCTGACGCGCACCTTCCGCGTCGTGACCTACGACGCGCGTGGCCATGGCCTGTCGGGGAAGCCCGCGAGCGGCTACGGCTTCGACCACGTGGTGGCCGACGGGCTCGCGGTGCTACGGCGCACGCGCCTGCGGCGGCCGATCATAGCCGGCCATTCATGGGGCGCGATGGCCGCGCTCGAGCTCGCCGTCGCGCACCCCCGGGTGCTCCGCGGCCTCGCGTTGATCGACGGCGGCGTCGCGCCGCCGGACGGGAAGGAGCCGTGGCCCGCCTTCAAGTCGCGCCTGGCGCCGCCGGCGCTCGCCGGCATGCCGCTGGAGGACTTCCGCGCCGGCATGCGCCGCTCCTCGCCGGTGCCGGTCACGCCCGAGCTCGAGGACCTGTTCCTGTCGCTGATGCGCGTGGACGCGCTGGACCGGATCCATCCGCGCCTCTCGCGGTCGAACCACTTCCGGATCCTGCACGCGATCTGGCAGCAAGATCCGCCGGTCCTGTACCGCCGGCTCCGCACCCCGACGCTGGCGATCCTCGCGCGCGGACAGGATCCGGCCTGGGACGCGAGCAAGGCGGCCGGCGTCGCCGCGATGGAAACGGCCGGCGTGCCCCTGGAGGTCGCCTGGATCCGCGGCGTGCACGACCTGCCGATCCAGTACCCCGGCCGCATGGCCGGCCTCCTCGAGCGGTTCTCGGCCGCGGCCGTAGGATAGGTAGCGTGCTGGTGCTCCTGTTCCTGCTCGTGCTCGCGGCGCTCGCCGGCGTGCTCGGGCTCGTCCTCAAGATCGCGCTCGTGGCGGTCCTCGTGATCGTGCTGACGACGATGGCGCTCGGGGCGATCGCGTACTTCGGGGTGCGGCACCAGTGGCGCAAGATCCAGCGCGAGGCGAACGCCGGCGGGAGCACGATCGAGGTCGGCCGTCCGATCCGGACCCAGAACGATCCGCCCCTGCCGGGCACGCACGACGACCGCTACTGAGCCCTCGGTGCGCCCGAGCGCCGGCCGATCACGTCGGAGATCAGCCGGCCCACCCCCAGGAACAACGTCGAGAACAGCAGTGCGACCCCGGCGAACGTCAGCGCCGTCCCGAGGTCGCGCTCTCCCACCCACGCCACACGCAGCAGCACCGCCAGCGGGATCGCGAGCACGATCGTGGCGAGCAGTCTTCCCGAGGTCGGCGGCCGGTAGGTCCCGAGTGCCCACGCGACCACCAGCCACGAGCCGACGAACGGGATGAAGTTCCGCAGGAAGATCGACGCGGCCGCGTCGTCGTGATGCGAGGTCATCCCCACCAGGATGAACACGACCAACGCCGCCAG
Source organism: Actinomycetota bacterium (assembly GCA_035490535.1). Classification (GTDB taxonomy): domain Bacteria; phylum Actinomycetota; class UBA4738; order UBA4738; family HRBIN12; genus AC-51. The sequence continues at coordinate 40,603 of DATHCP010000045.1, read as the reverse complement.
ATCGAACGCGAGCATGCGCCGCGCGTCGGGCGTGCCGTCGGTGAGCCGCGCCATCGGACCATCTTCCCAGGGACGTACGCTGGCGGTGTGGAGCGCCGGTCGATGAACGTCCGCGAGGCGACCGCCGCGCTCCGGGCCGTCGCCGACCCCTCGCGCCTGCCGGGGATGGCCCACGTCGGGATCCGCACCGACCGGGCCCTGGGCGTGAGCGTGCCGGACATCCGCCGGATCGCGAAGCGCGCCGGCACCGACCAGGCGCTCGCCGACGGCCTGTGGCGGACCCGGATCCACGAGGCCCGCTACCTGGCCACGATGGTCGCCGACCCCGTCGCGATGGACCGGGCGCGGATCGAGCGCTGGGCCGCCGACGTCGACTCCTGGGACGTCGGCGATTCGGCCGCCGACCTGTTCGCGGCGACGGCGCTGCGCGAGGAGACGATCCGGTCGTTCGCGGCCCGCGAGGAGCCGTTCGTGAAACGGATCGCGTTCGCGATGATCGCGCGGCGCGCGGTCTCGGACCGACGCGCGAGCGACGCGGCGTTCGCGCGCTACTTCTCGCTGATCCGGCGCGGCGCACAGGACGACCGCAACGAGGTGAAGAAGGCCGTGAGCTGGGCGCTGCGCCAGATCGGGAAACGGAACCGCACGCTGAACGCGGCGGCGATCGCGCAGGCCGAGCGGATCCTCGCCGAGGCGATCGCGAGCGGATCCGCCGGCGCACGGTGGGTCGGGCGCGATGTGCTGCGCGAGCTCCGGGGGGACGCGACCCAGCGACGGCTGCGCTGAAGACCGTCGTTCCGGGTGGGAGCGCCGCCGCCCCCACCCGGTCCGACCGGTGCGTTACTCGCCCGAGCCGCCGGTCTCCGCCTCGACCAGCTCGGCGGGCGTGTCCGGCACGGTGACGTGCTCGGCCGCGGAGTGACCCTCCACGTCGACCTTCGGCAGCCACTGGAGCCACTTCGGCAGGTACCAGTTCACGTCGCCGAGCAGCTTCATCGCCGACGGAACCAGGATCGACCGAACGAGCGTCGCGTCCAGGAAGACGGCCACGGCCAGGCCGAACCCCATCTGCTCGAGCGAGGTCAGGCGCCCGCTCGCGAAGCCGGCGAACACCGCGACCATGATCACGGCCGCACCGGTGATGATGCCGCCGGTCGTCCGCAGGCCGTAGGCGACCGCCTCGGCGTTGTTGCCGGTCTTGTCGTACTCCTCCCGGATCCGGCTGAGCAGGAACACCTGGTAGTCCATCGACAGCCCGAACAGGATCGAGAAGAGGAACAGCGGGAGCCACGCCTCGATCGCGTCGACCTGTGTGAAGCCGAAGAAGTGCGCGATCGACCCGGCCCAGCTCGGGCCGCCCTTCTGGAAGATCAGCACGATCAGGCCGTAGGCCGCGCCGACCGACAGCAGGTTCATCACGATCGCCTTCGCCGGCACGACGATCGAACGGAACACGACCGTCAGCAGCACGAACGACAGCCCGAGCACCAGCAGGATGATCAGCGGCGTGTAGTGCTTCGAGATGTCGAAGAAGTCCTTCACGAACGCGCTGTCGCCGCCCACCAGGACGCCCGAGTCCTCACCGAACGCCTGCGGCACGTAGGTCGAACGCATCCGCCCGATCGCGTCGACCGCCGCCTCGCTCTGCGCGTCGGTTGCCGACCCGGCCATCGGGAAGCGAACGAGCGTGATCGTTCCGTCCGCGCTGGTCTGCGGCGGCGTCGGCTGCCCGAAGTCCGGGTCCTGCCCGACCGCCGACTCGAGCTTCTGGATCGCGGCGGCGACCGACGGATCGGTGGCCTTGCCCGGGATCACGATGTCGGCCGTCGACTGCTGGCCCGCCCTCGGGAACTTCGCGACCAGCACCTGGAACGCCTGCTTCGTCTGGACCCCGTCGGGGATCGTGCTGATGCCGGACAGGCCGGTCTTGATCCCGTGTCCGGAGTCGTTCGGGTGGCGCTGCACCCAGTACGGGACCGAGAGCGCGACCATGAACAGCGCGGTCAGGATCAGCCACGTCGCGGCGTGCGCCATGACTCCGCGGGTCACCGTGTCCCAGAACCCGCCGTCGCGGCCGTGCTCGAGCGTGCGCCCGCGGCCGAAGATCCGGCCCGGCTTCACCAGGCGGTCGCCGAACAGCGCCATCAACGCCGGCAGCAACGTCATCGACAGCGCGATCGACACCAGCACGACCAGGATCGCGCCGCCTGCCAGACCCCGGAAGATCGTGGTCGGCACGAGGAGCATGCCGGCGAGGGCGAGCACGACGGTCACACCGGAGAAGAAGACGGCCCGGTTCGCCGTGGCTCCGGACCTCCCGATCGCCTCCAGCGTGTCCCGTCCCCGAGCGCGTTCCTCCCGGAACCGGGACACGATGAACAGCGAGTAGTCGATGCCGACGGCCAGCCCCATCATCGAGATCAGGTTCGGCACGAAGAAGCTGAAGCTCCAGACCTGCCCGATCAGCCCGACGAGGCCGAGGGCCACGCCGATCGCGAAGAAGCCCATGATGATCGGCGTCACGCCGGCGATCGCCGAGCCGAACACGATCAGCAGGACGATCACCGCGACGACGATGCCGATCGTCTCGCCCTTGCGCAGGTCCTGCTCGGAGATCTTCTTGAAATCGTCCGTCGAGGTCGGCTGCCCGAGCATGTACATCGTGGTGCGGCCGTCGGAGTACTTCTCGCGGATCTGGTTCAACGCATCGACGTGCGCGTTCGTCTGATCCGCGTTGCCGGCGAGGATCACGGTGAACAGCACCGCGGTTCCGTCCTGGGACGGGATCGGGCCGAGCGCCGCCTGCTGGGGGTCCTTCGCGGTCGCGGCCGACATCGGGAACGACGCCGGGACGGTGGTCACGACGTCGGGCCCCAGACCGCGCAGGTCGTTCAGCGCCGCGTTCACCTGCTGCGCGAACGCCGGGTCCTGCACCGCGTTCGCGCCGCCCGTCATCACGAACGTCTCGGGGATCACGTTCTGCTCGAGGGCCTTCGCGTCCAGGATGTTCTTGGCCGTCTTCGCCTCGGGACTGTTCGTGAAGTCGAACTCGGTCGTGAGCGCGTTGCTGAGCAGGATCCCGGAGGCCGCGAAGCCGAGGACCAGGATCACGGCCCAGACGCCGACGGTCCGCCACGGGTGCTTGCTGCTGGCTCGTGCCAGTGACTCAGGATTGATCCTCACCGATGCCCCCCTGCCGATCGATGTTCCCGGAACGCATTGACGTACGGTGTATGCTTACGGCGTACGGAGGATATGCGTACACCGTAAGTGTGTCAACCCGGATCCGCACCAGGGTCCGTGAACGTTCGGAGAACCATGGTTACCACGAAGTCGCGGGAACGTCCGGGGCGGGAGCGCCTGACCCGCGAGCGCGTGATCGACGCGGCCCTGACGGTGATGGACGCCGAGGGCCTGGACGCGGTCACGATGCGGCGCGTCGCGCGCGAGGTCGGCGTCGAGGCGATGTCCCTCTACAACCACGTCGAGGACAAGGACGACCTGCTCCGCGGGATCTGCGACCGCGTGATGGGTGGGTTCGAATTCCCCGAACGCGAGGGCGACTGGGCGGAGCGGGCGAAGGCGGGCGCACGCGCCTGGCGCCGGCTGCTCCAGGCCCATCCCGACATGATGCGGCTGTTCGCCGAGACCGACGGGCCCGACCCGGCCTCCCCGGACTCCTTGCGGCCGACCGAGTTCGCGCTGAGCCTGATCCACGAGGGCGGATTGTCGGACCGCGACACCGTGCAAGCGTTCCACGCGTTCGGCGGCTACATCCAAGGGTTCGTGATGATGGAGGGGGGCTCGCTCGCCGAGCGGGCCAAGGGCGGCTTCGGCGACGAGGCGGCCGCGATCCCCGCCGACGCGTTCCCCGTCCTGGCGGCGCTCGGCCGGTACTTCGCCGAGTGCGACCCGGACGAGCAGTTCGAGTTCGGGCTGGACCTGATGATCCGCGGGATCGAAGCGAAGGTCGCCGCCGACGCAGTGGACGGCTCGGCCGGCTCAGCCGCCGAGTAGCCCGAGCTCCCCGCCGACCTGCCCGAACGCCGCGAGCGCCTCGTCCAGATCGGCCTCGGTGTGGTCGGCCGTGACGATCGTGCGCACGCGGGCGCGGCCGCGCGCCACGGTCGGGAACACGATCGCCGGCGCGAAGACCCCCGCGTCGAACAGCCGCCGAGCGAGCTCCTGCGTGGCCGACTCCTCCCCCGAGATCACCGGCGTGATCGGCGTTCCCGAGTCGCCGGTGTCGAAGCCGAGCCCGTGCAGGCCGTCCTTGAACCGGCGCGTGTTCGCCCACAGCCGTTCGAGCCGCTCGGGCTCGTCGCGGATGATGTCGAGCGCCTCGATGCAGGCGGCCACGACGGCGGGCGGCGCGCTGGTGGAGAACAGGTAGGGACGGCCGCGGTTCTGCAGCCACTCGATCAGGTGCGGCGGCCCGGCGATGAATCCACCCAGCACGCCGATCGCCTTCGACAGCGTGCCGACCTGGATGTCCACGCGGCCGTGGAGCCCGAAGTGGTCGACGGTGCCCGCCCCGCCGGCGCCGAGCACACCGCTCGCGTGCGCGTCGTCCACCATCATGATCGCGCCGCGGCGTTCGGCGACTTCGACGAGGTCCGGCAAGGGCGCGATGTCGCCGTCCATCGAGAACACCCCGTCGGTGATCAGCAGCTGACGCCGGCCGGGCCGCGCCGTCTCGGCCAGCAGGTGCTCCGCGTGCGCGGCGTCGCGATGCTCGAAGACCTTGATCTCGGCCCGGGACAGCCGCGCGCCGTCGATGATCGAGGCGTGGTTCAGCCGGTCGCTGACGATCACGTCCTCCTTCGTGAGGATCGCCGCGACCGTCCCGGCGTTGGCCGTGAACCCGGACTGGAACATCAGTGCCGCCGGCGCGTGCTTGAACGCGGCGAAGCGCTCCTCCAGCTCGCGGTGCAGCGTCATCTGACCGGCGATCGTGCGCACCGCGCCGGTACCGGCGCCCCAGCGCTCGGCGGCCTCGCACGCGGCTCGGTTCATCCGCGGATGGTTCGCGAGTCCGAGGTAGTTGTTCGAGGCGAGGTTGATCACCTCGCGGCCGTCGAACGACGCCCGGGCGCCGGTGGGTCCGTCGAGCGTCCGCGGATGCAGCAGCAGGCCGTCGGCCTCGAGCGCCGCGAGCTCGTCCTTGAGGTGATCGAGGCCGCCCACGGTCACCGCCGCTTCGGCGGGCGGAACGCGCTCCGCCGTCCCTTCGGGCCGCCGCGGAAGACCGTGCGGGGCGGGACCACCTTCATGCCCTCCTGCTCGAACTCCTCGTGGAGCTCGAGGCGAGCCGCCATCCGAGAGATGTCGCCCTGCTGCTGGGGCGTCACGAACGTGATGCTGGTGCCGGTGCGGCCGGCGCGCGCCGTTCGTCCCACCCGATGGACGTACGCCTTGTCGTCCTGGGGCGCGTCGTAGTTCACGACCAACGTGATGTCGTCAAGGTCCAGACCCCGCGCCGCGACGTCGGTCGCGACCAGCACGCCCACGTGACCCTGCGCGAACCGCTTCAGCGCTCGATCGCGCGCCTCCTGGCGCATGTCGCCGTGCAGCGCGAGCGCCGGCAGGCCCTGTCCCTTCAACCCCCGGGCCAGGTCGTCCACGGCGCGCTTCGTGTTCACGAACACCAGCGTGAGCCCGGCCTGCTCGTTCGCGAGCTCGATCAGCTTCGTGAGCTTCTCGTGCGCCGGGACCGGCACGAACCGGTGGTCGGCCTCCTCGACCACGGCGCGGTCGAAGCCGCCGACCTCGTGCAGCACCGGGTTCCGGGTGTAGACCTCGGCGATCCGGCCGACCGCGCCGTCGAGCGTGGCCGAGAAGAACATCGTCTGTCGGTCCTTCGGCAGCCGCCGCACGATCTGATCGACCTGCGGCTGGAACCCCATGTCGAGCATCCGGTCGGCCTCGTCGAGCACCAGGATCCGCACGCCCTGGAGGTTCACGAGCCCGCGCGTGGCCAGGTCCTCGAGGCGGCCGGGCGTCGCGATCAGCACGTGCGAGACGTTGACGCCCTTGGCCTGCTCCCGAACGTGCGTACCGCCGTAAACCGCCTTGACCTTCAGGCCCTTCGCGCGCGCGATCGCGTCGAAATCCCCGCGCACCTGCTGGGCCAGCTCGCGCGTGGGCACCAGGACCAGGGCGGCGGGCAATGGCCCGGCCGCGGGATCGAGCCGCTCGACGATCGGGACCGCGAACCCGAGCGTCTTGCCGGAGCCGGTCTTCGACCGGGCGAGCGTGTCGCGGCCGGCCCGCGCGTCCTCCCAGACCATCGCCTGGATCGGGAACGGCGTCGTGATGCCGCGTGCACCGAGCGCGTCGACGACCGCGACCGAGACCCCCAGGTCCCGGAAGTTGTCGGGCGCATCGCTCACGGGCACCAGGCTACCTCGGCGGCAACGGTCCCCGACCCCTCGAACGCCCCGGCGGTAGGCTGGCGATCCCGCCGGATCGGAGGCCCCGTGGAGGACCGAACGCAGCTGTGGAACGAGCTCGCCGCGCAGATCGCGGTGGACAGCATCCGTGCGACGACGGCCGCCGGGTCGGGCCATCCGACCTCCTCGATGTCGGCCGCTCACCTCCTGGCCGTCTTGTTCGCCGATCACCTGCGGTTCGACGTGAAGGATCCCGACTTCGGCGGGAACGACCGGTTCATCCTGTCGAAGGGGCACGCGGCACCCGCGCTCTACGCGACGTTGAAGATGATCGGCGCCTTCGGCGACGACGAGCTCCTGTCGCTGCGGAAGGAGGGCTCGCCGCTGCAAGGTCATCCGGCGCCGATCCCGGAGATGCCGTGGGTCGACGTGGCGACCGGCTCGCTTGGTCAGGGACTCGCGGTCGGGCTCGGGATGGCGCTCTCGATGCGGATCGATGGCACGGACGGACGTGTGTGGGTGCTGCTCGGCGACTCCGAGATGGCGGAGGGCTCGGTCTGGGAGGCGATGGAGGCGGTGTCCTTCCACCGAGCCGGCGCCGTCACCGCGATCCTGGACCTGAACCGCCTGGGCCAGCGCGGGCCGACGATGCACGGCTGGCACGCCGACGTCTTCCGCGACCGCGCGCAGGCGTTCGGCTGGACGGTGCTGGAGATCGACGGCCACGACGTCCAGCAGATCGACCGCGCCTACCGTGACGCGACCGCCGACGACCGCCCGACGTTCATCGTGGCTCGCACCGAGAAAGGGCACGGGGTGTCGTTCCTGGCCGATCAGGAGGGCTGGCACGGCAAGCCGGTGCCGGCCGACCGGATGGACGCGGCGATCGCCGAGCTCGGCGGCGTTCGCGACCTGGTGGTCACGCCGCCGTCGCCGCCCGAGCTGGTGCACCTGGACCTCGAGCGCGAGGACGAGGACGCGCCCGCACCCGTCTACGACGACCCGGTCGCCACGCGGAAGGCGTTCGGCGACGCGCTGGCCTGGCTCGCCCGGCACCGGCCCGACCTGGTGGTGCTGGACGGCGAGGTGGGCAACTCGACGTACACCGAGGAGGTCGAGGCCGTCGCGCCGGAGCGCTTCATCCAGATGTACATCGCCGAGCAGAGCATGATCGGCGCCCAGACCGGGCTGCAGGCGCTCGGCAAGACCGCGTTCGCCGCGACGTTCGGGGCGTTCCTCACCCGGGCCGCCGACCAGATCCGGATGGGCGCGATCGGCCGCGCCGACCTGCGGATCAGCGGCTCCCACGCCGGCATCTCGATCGGCGAGGACGGCCCGTCGCAGATGGCGGTCGAGGATCTCGCGATGTTCCGCACGCTGAACGGCTCGACGGTCCTGTACCCCGCCGACGGGAACGCGACGGTCCGGCTCGTGACCGAGATGTCCGACCTCCAGGGGATCTCGTTCCTGCGCACGACGCGCGAGGCGACGCCGCGGCTGTACCCGCCGGACGAGGCGTTCCCGGTCGGCGGGTCGAAGACGCTGGCCTCCTCCGGCGCCGACCGGGTCACGCTGGTGGCCGCCGGCATCACCCTGCACGAGGCTCTGGCCGCGCACGACGTGCTCGGCGCCGAGGGGATCGCCGCGCGGGTGCTGGACTGTTACAGCGTCAAGCCGATCGACGCCGCGACGCTGCGGCGCGCGCTCGACGAGACCCAGCTGCTGGTCGTGGTCGAGGACCACCGGGTGGAGGGCGGGCTCGGCGACGCGGTGCTCGATGCGCTCGCGGCCACCGGGCCCCTGCACGGCCGGGTCGTGAAGCTCGGGGTCTCGGCGATGCCGGGCTCGGCGACGGCGGAGCAGTTGCGGTCGTGGGCCGGGATCGACGCGACGAGCATCGCCGCGGCCGCGCGCCGCGCGCTCGGTTAGGCCGAGCCCAGCGCCAGTGCGGCGGGGATCCCGCCGAACGCGTAGGCGATGATCTCCTCGGGCGGCACCGGCCGCGAGAAGTAGTAGCCCTGGCCCAGCGCGCAGCCGTGCTCGCGCAGGAACGCGAGCTCCTCGGCGGTCTCGATCCCCTCGGCGAGGGTCGTCATGTCCAAGCCGTTCGCGAGCTCCAGGAACGCCGCCACGATCGAGGCCGATTGCCGGTCCTCGTGGACGCCGGCCACGAACGATCGATCGATCTTCAGCACCCGCACCGGCATCTCGCGCAGGCGTGACAGCGACGAGTACCCCGTCCCGAAGTCGTCGATCGCGATCGAGAAGCCGGCCGCGTGCAGCTCGGAGAGGATCTCCTGCGCCCGATCGGGATCGAGCATCGCGGAGGTCTCGGTGACCTCCACCAGGACGCGCGAGGGATCGACGCCGCTGGACCGGAACTCCTGCTGGATCCGCCGGGCCAGGTCGGGCTGCCAGAACTGGCGCGGCGACAGGTTGAACCCGACCTCCAGGTCGATGTCGAGCTCGCGCCAGGCCTGGACCTGGTACGTGAGCTCGCGGACCACCCACGAGCCGATCTGTTCGATCAAGCCGAGTTCCTCGGCCAGCGGGATGAACTCGGCCGGCGGCACCAGCGTGCCGTCCGGCTCGATCCAGCGGATCAAGGCTTCGACGCCCACCATCCGCCCGTGTTCCAGATCGACGACCGGCTGGTAGTGCAGGACCCAGCGCTGCGCCTCCACCGCCTTGCGCAGGCGGGTGACGAACCGGAGCTTCGCCGACGAGTCGAGCGCGCCGCCGGCCGCGACGACGTAGCCGACCCGGCCGCTCTTCTTCGCCTCCCACATCGCCGACTCCGCGTTGCGCTGGAGCGAGCCGGAGTCGGCGGCGTCGTCGGGGAACAGGCTGATACCGATGCTCGCGGCCAGGTACACCTCCGTGCCGTCGACGGCGAACGGCGCCATCAGGCTCTCCTGGATCTTCGAGGCCACCGATTCGGCGCGCATCACCGCGCCGTCGATCCCGCCGTCCTCGCGAGCCAGGTCCGCCAGGAGCAACAGGAACTGGTCGCCGCCGCGGCGGGCGACCAGGTCGGTCTCCCGCGTCGCCTCGCGCAGCCGCTCGGCCACCGAGATCAGCAACGCGTCGCCGGCCTGGTGCCCGAGCGAGTCGTTCACCAGGCTGAAGTCGTTCAGGTCGATGTAGATCACCGCGACCGAGCCGTCGTGGCGGCGCGCTCGTGACACCGAGAGCTCCAGCAGCTCCTCGAACATCGCACGCGAGGGCAGCCCGGTCAGCTCGTCGTGGTACGCCTGGAACGCGACCTCCTCCTCGGTGCGCTTGCGTTCGGTGATGTCGATCATCACGCCGTGCGAGTACCGAGGCATGCCGCGCTCGTCCAGCACGACCTGCGCGGCGTCGTGGACCCACACGACGCGCCCATCCTTCGTGAACATCCGGTACTCCAGCCGGAACGGCTCGCCGGTCTCGTTGTGGCGTGCGTTCTCGGCCAGCGCCCGCGCCCGGTCGTCGGGGTGCAGCGCCCGCGGCCACAGCTCGGGATCGGCGCACCACTCCTCGGGCGCGTACCCGAGCAGCGTCTCGATCTGCGGGCTCACGTAGATCGACGACGCGCTGTCGTCGATCGCATCGATGTACGTCACCGCCGGGCCGTGCTCCACCACGGACCGGAACAGGTCGTCGTGCAGCCGCTCGTCTTCCAGCGCGCGCTGCACCACGACCGAGGCCTCGAGCTGGCGGACCAGACCGTGCACCGTGGTCTGGTCCTCCGCGGTCCATGGCCGCGCCGTGCACAGGTCGATCCCGACGAAGCCCCACCACTCGCCGTCGACCATCACGGGCACCTGCATCGTGGCCGCCGTGCCCTCGGCCCGCAGCACCGCGTGCTCGGGCTCCGACAGGCCGTCGATCGTCTCGACGATCTCGCGCCCGTCCCCCATCACGTCGATCCACCGCTGGAAGTCCGGGTAGTAGGGGTGCAGGTGGTTGCGCGGATCCTCGAACAGCTGGCGGATCCCGGGGGCGTCCCACTCGCCGCACAGGTCCATCCACAGCCGACCGTCCGGGCCGCGGCGGTTCTGGAAGACGTAGCAGCGGTCGACCGAGATCCCCGAACCGGCCGCCGCCAGGATCCCGGGCAGGGTGGAACGCCAGTCGCCGCCCGCCTCCCGTAGCGGGCCCGCTCCGGACGCGCTCCCGCCCGGGGCTTCGGATGCCGGAGCCCCCATCACGTTGGGACCATCGGCAGCCCGCCGAACCCCCTGAAGGAGGCCCGGGAACGCCTGCTACCCTGTGCGGTCGATGGCCGACTACAAGGAAGTCCTGCACGAGCGCCTGTACGTGAAGGTGCCCGGCACGGACAAGCTCCGGAAGACCGCCGCCGCCCGTGTGAAGCACCTGCTGGCCAACGGATGGCGCGAGATCGAGCGCACCCAGAATCCGGACTACATCCAGATCCGCTACGAGCGGACCGGCCACCCCCCGATGAAGGCCCGCCTGCCGAAGAAGGGCCCGGAGATCCGGGACCAGCGGCGCCCGCGCCGCGACGGGCAGAACTTCGGCGGACCTCGCGGTCGTCGCTAAGATCTTCGGGTCGCACGATCTTCGGTTCCCGCCCAACTTCTTGATGCTTCCGTGGTTGATCTTCATCATCGGTGACCGAAGATCCTTCGGTTGAAGAGCGTTTAGGGCGGACGAACTTCGGATATCCTTTAGGTCTTCCATCGTTCGTCCGGTGGTGACCGGCCTGACCAACCTCGAGCGACCCATGACGATCGACTTCCACCCACACCCGTCCAACGTCCGGCCCGGGCACCGGGACGCGCACGCGCACGCCGCCAAGCAGCCCTTCCGGTACCCGCTGCAGCGGCCCTACGTCGAACCCGAGTGGCGTCGGCTGCCCGGCTACCGGGACGTGACCGAGGAGCAATGGCGCTCCGCCCAGTGGCAGCGGGCGCACACGGTGAAGAACCTCAAGGAGTTCGCCGAGGCGTTCGGCGACCTGATGGACCAGGAGCTCCTGGCGGACATCGAGCGGGACCAGCTCGAGCGGGCCACGATGTCGATGCTGATCCCGCCCCAGATGCTCAACACGATGGATGAGACCGACCTGCGGGCCGATCCCGTCCGCCGGTACATGGCGCCGGCCTTCAGCGAGCGCGAGCCCGAGTGGCCGAGCCACCCGATGGCCTCACGCGACTCGCTCCACGAGGCCGACATGTGGGCGGTCGAGGGCCTGACGCACCGCTACCCCACGAAGGTGCTCGCCGAGATGATCCCGACGTGCCCCCAGTACTGCGGGCACTGCACGCGGATGGACCTGGTCGGCAACGACACGGCGCAGGTCCTGAAGTACAAGTTCGAGCTGAAGCAGAACGACCGGTGGGACGCGATGCTCGACTACCTGCGCACCACGCCGCAGGTCCGCGACGTGGTCGTCTCCGGCGGCGACATGGCCAACGTCCCTGCCAAGCGGCTGCAGGAGTGGCTGTGCAAGCTGATGGACATCGAGAACATCCGCGACGTCCGGATCGCGACGAAAGGCCTGATGGGCCTGCCACAGCACTTCCTGCAGGACGACGTGCTCGAGGCGTACGACGCGATCGCGAAGCGCGCGCGGGAGCGCGAGGTGGACATCGCGGTCCACACGCACGTGAACGCGGCGCAGCAGGTGACGCCGCTGGTGGGCGACGCGGTCCGGAAGCTGCTCGACATGGGCTACCGCGACGTCCGCAACCAGGGGGTCCTGCTCCGCGGCGTGAACACCACGCCGCAGCAGCTGCTCGAGCTCTGCTTCACGCTGCTGGACCACGGGAAGATCCTTCCCTACTACTTCTACATGTGCGACATGATCCCGAACGCCGAGCACTGGCGCCTGGCGGTCTGGGAGGCGCAGGAGCTCCAGTTCGCGATCCTCGGCTACCTGCCGGGGTTCGCCACTCCGCGGTTCATCTGCGACGTGCCGTTCGTCGGCAAGCGCTGGGTGCACATGCTCGATGGCTACGACCGCGAGCGCGGCATCACGCACTGGCGCAAGAATTACCGGACCGGGATCGAGGCGGACGACCCGGAGGCGTTGGGGCGCCGGTACCACTACTACGATCCGATCTCGACCCTGCCCGCCGAGGGCCAGGAGTGGTGGCGAGCGAAGATCGCCGCCGGTGTCGAGGAGCTGCTCCAAGAGCTGGAAGCGGAACAGGTCGTTCGAACTTCCTAGCCCGGCGCCCGCGTCGTCGTTCGCCTCCGACGAACGACCAGGAAGAACACCCCCAACATCACCAACATCAGGGCGACCAACCCCAAGACCAGCCAGGTGGTCGCCGTGATCTTCGATGTCGCTGTCGCTTCGATGTTCGCGGTGGGCGACGCACCGACATCCGACGGCATGGTCTCAGACAGCGGTCGCGACGGACGCCCCTCGTCGCCGTCCAGGAAGTCGCAGGAGTCCCGGTCCCGGACGACGACCGTCCACCGCATCTCGGTCAGGTCGACCTTCGCGAGGTCGTCGCCGATCTCGCCCAGGAGCAGCCGGCCCGGCACCAGGATCGTCATCGTGTCGCCGTCGATCACCGGCGTGTCGAACGGCGCCCCGCCGCCCTCGGGGATGAAGATCAGCGCGAGGGGCTGGTCCGGCCCCGTCGCGTCGAACCGGATGATCCGGTTCAGGTCCCGGTACCGCAGCCCGCGGTACGCGAACGTCACGGTCGGAACCGTGGGATCCCGAACCAGGATGTCGATCCGGTAGGCCGGCATCGAGGGATCCGGCACGACGAGCGGCTCGGCGAACCGCAGCCGCCACTCGGCCGAGGTCCCGTCCTCGCCGATCCATCCCTCGGCCGAGACCAGGTCCGGCGGCGAGCCCAGGGCGGTGCCGTGCCCGCTGCAGGGACCGGTGTCCCCGGGAGGATCGGCCGCCGCCAGGAGCAGCGGCGACAGCAGGATGATCGCGACGGCGGCGATCCGCCGGATCACGACGGGCAGTTGAGCTCGGAGAGCTTCGGGTAGTTCATCCGCGGCGGGTCGGTGAAGTCGAACGCGCCCGCCAGCGGCGAGGCCTGCGCGTCACGGTTCGTGAGCGGCTTCAGCCCGTGCAGCTCCTCGATGAACTTCAACACGGAGGAGAACTCGTAGGTCGTCGGATCGATCGAGCCGCCGTCGGGGTTGTCGCCGGCCCGCGTGTACGGCGAGATGATCAGCGCCGGGGTCCGCGGTCCCAGGCCCATGATGTCGTAGTGCGGCGGCACGACGTGGTCGTAGAACCCGCCGAAGTCATCCCAGACGATCACGATCGCGGTGCTGGCCCAGAACTTGCTGTGGAACAGCGCGTTCAGGTATTCCACGGTCCAGTTCTGCCCCTCGCAGACGCTGACGCCGGCGCCGGGGTGCTCGTTCGGGTTCCCCTCGGGCGGGATCAGCCACGACACCTCGGGCAGATCGCCGTCGTGCAGGTCGGTCAGGAACTGGTCGGGCGACTGCACCTTCTGCCACAGCGGTCCGAAGCGGATATGCCGCACCGCCTGCAGCGCGTTCATCCACACGTCGGGGGTCGCGTAGTACTTCCAGCTGATGCCGGCCGCCTCGAGCTCGTCGGGCAGCGTCTTGATGTTGACGCACGTCCGGGTGTTCACCCAGTACGACGCGATCTTGTACTGGTTCTGGATGCTGTCGGTGACGTGCTCCTCCAGGTGCATGATCGTCTTGATGTCCTGGGGGCTCAGCTTCTCGATCGGGAACCGCTTCGTGAACTCGGTCGGATCGTCGCAGTAGCTGCCCGGGTGGTCGACGGTCGACTTGTTGTCGACGATGCCGTAGGACTGCGCCGCCACGGTGTAGAGGTGCTCGGGGAACGTCGGGCCGTACATCGACGTGAAGAAGTGGTCGGCCAGCACGAACCGGTCGGCGAGCGTCCAGTACACCGGCAGCGTGTCCCGGTCGTACTGCGTGTAGCCCTCGAGGTCGTCGCCGAGCGGCACGCAGTTGAACGCGTTCATCTTGCCGCCGTTGATCGAGATCATCCCGGGGAAGAACGAGTGCCCGAGGTCGTGCGCGTAGATCAGCGGCGCGTCCTTGAGCGGCACCGAGCCCGCCGGGGTGTAGCCGTTGCAGTTCACGATCTGGCCGGTCGTGGCGCCGTCGGCGCCCGGATAGCGGCCGAAGTAGTTGTCGAAGGAGTGGTTCTCCTTCACCAGGAAGATCACGTGCTTGATCGGGTTCTGCCCCTGCACGATCGTCGCGGGGGAGACGCTGGTGCTCGGGCCGCCCGTGCCGGTGGACGATCCGGTGCCGGTCGGTCCGGTCGGCGTGTGCGAGCCGATCGCCTGGGTCGTGCCGTTCGAGGGCCAGAACTGCCAGACCAGGAACGCGAGCAGGACCACGACGATCGCCGCGAACGCTCGACGCGCCGCGATCTGCCGCTGCGTCGGCCGCCGCCGCCGGGAGGATGCGGGCCGGATCGGCGAACTCGGGCGCTGCTGCACGGCGGGAGTCTAGACGCCGGCCCCCGCGGGAGCGAGACGTTCCAGCGTCGAACGCGCGCGCTCGAGCAGCGCGGCGTCGGAGCCCGATGCGAGGTTCCTGAGCTCCCCCGGATCGGTCGCGTGGACGTAGAGCTCCTGCGTTCCGTCGGCGTTGCGAACGAAGGTGAACGTCGGGGTGCGTACGCCCGTCCAGGCCGGGACCTGGGCGTCGCCGCCCCAGTCGAGCCACACGCCCTCGCGAGGCGGCGGCGCGCGGCCGTACACCAACGGAGCCAGGCTGATCCCGTCCTGCGGCAGCCCGGGTTCGACCCCAGCCAGCGCGGCGACCGTCGATGCCAGATCGAGGTTCGACACGAGCGTGGGGAGCGTGGCCGCCGACGCCCATGGGGTGCGGATCGCGAACGGCACCCCGATCGAGGGCTCATAGGGGAACCGTTTCGTCGTGAGCCGGTGCTGACCGAACTCGAACCCGTTATCCGTCAGGAACACGATCACCGTGTCGTCCAGTTCGCCACGGGCCCGGATCGTGCCGAACAACACGCGGATCGCGTCGTCGACCGACCGCAGCGAACGCCACTCCAGCAGCTCGTCCTGTTGGAGCTCCGCGCGGAGCGTCGGGCCAACCGGCGGACGGCGGCGAACGTACGCGGGCTTGCCGCGGACGTCGTTCAGCTCCGCCGGGGACGCGAGCGGCGGCAGGTACCCGGGGAAGGCGTCCGCGTACCGCGGCGCCGGGATCGACGGCGCGTGCGGGGCGTTCGGCGCGAAGTACAGGAACCAGGGGCTGGTCCTCGGCGCCGCGCGGAGGAACGCCGCGGCGGCCCCGCCGAGCACGTCGGTCGCGTAGTCCTCCGGCGCGTGCCCGTAGTGGCGAACCCCGCCCTGGTCGACCACGTCGTAGTCGAAGTACGCGGTCGACTCGTTCGTGTTCTCCTTCGCGAACCACCGGTCCCAGCCCGGCGGGATGAACGGGGCCCGCGCGAACGGATAGTCGTTCAGGTATTTGCCGACCAGGCCGGTGGTGTAGCCGGCGTCGTGGAGCCACACCGGCAGCGTGTTCGCGTCGTCCAGGTTCGGCCCCTCGGAGTTGTTCCGCACGCCGGTGTGCACGTCGTAGCGGCCGGTCAGCAACGTGGCGCGCGAAGGACAGCACAGCGGCGTCGGAACGACCGCGTTCGGGAACCGCAACCAGTGGCCGGCGGGATCGGCGAGCTGCGACTGGAGGAACGGCATGGCGGCCGGCGAGGACGGCAGCGTGTCGAGCGACTGGTCGTCGGTGAGGATCAGCAGGATGTTCGGACGACGCTCGGCCGGGGCGGGGCGGATCGAACGCAGCGCGACGGCGCCGAGCAGGACGGCCAGCCCGACGGCGAGCCAGCGCTTCAGCGCGGCTCCTTCACCGGTCCATCCAGCCGCCGCCGCGGTCGTTCGCGTCGGCAAGCACACCGGCGGCGATCGACAGCGCGATCTCCTCCGCGCGTCGCCCGCCGAGGTCGAGCCCGACCGGGCTCCGCACCCGCGCGACCTGCTCCTCGGTGAGGCCGTAGCCCCGCAAGGCATCGAGGTGGCGTTGCACGTGCCGGCGCGAGCTCATGATCCCGACGAAGCGCGCCGGCGAGCGGGCGGCGGCGGCGAGCGCCTCCGTGGCGTACGGCGCGTCGTGGTCGGTCAGCACCACGACGTCGTCGGCAGCCAGGCCCACGTCCTCGATCGACCGTGCGACCGGCTCGTCGCCCGGAACGACGCGATCGCTCCGGGACTCCACGATCACCGCGTCGTAGCCGACCGAGGCGAGGTCGGCGCGCAGGGCCCGCGCCACGTCCGTGGCGGAGACCGCCACCAGCCGTGGGCGCCGTCGCGCGGGTTCCACGAAGACCTCGATGTCGCCGTCCTCCATGTGCAGCACCGCGGTGCCGGGCTCGCCCCGCTCCCAGGCCTCGGTCGCTGCCCGCATCGCCTGCTCGTCGAACTCCGCGCAGCCCAGCGTGCCGTGCACGGCGCCGCCCGGTTCGAACCACGCGCGCATGCCCACGCGGCACGGCGGCTGGCCGGCGACCACCTTGACGGCCGTGACGTCCACGCGCCCGGCCGGTCGCGCCGCGGACGCCGCGGACGCCGTGGCCGGCGCGGACGCCGCGGACGCCGCCGGTGCGGCGTGTCCGGTCGTCGGGTGCTCGCCGGTCGCGCCGGCCAGCAGCTCGACCGCGTGTGGCACCACCGGCAGGATCGCCTCGAGCGATTCGCGGACGCCGGCCGGGCTGCCGGGGAGGTTCACGACCAAGGACGCGCCTCGGGCGCCGACCACCGCGCGGGACAAGGCCGCCATCGGGGTCGCGGCCAGGCCGGCGGACCGCATCAGCTCGGCGAGGCCGGGCGCCTCGCGATCGATCACGGCGCGCGTGGCCTCCGGGGTCACGTCCCGCGGGCCGAAGCCGGTGCCGCCGGTGGTGACCACCAGGCCGTGCGAGTCGCTGAGCCGCCGGAGCTCCTCCTCGATCCGCGCCCGATCGTCGGGCACGACCGCGCGCACGACCTCGAACCCGGCGCCCCGCAGCAACGCCTCCGCCTCCTCCCCCGACCGGTCCTCGCGCGTGCCGCCGGCGACCCCGTCGGAGACGGTGAGGACCGCGGCGAGGGCCACGGCTCAGACCTCAGCGGGGCTCGCCGCGAACGCCTCGAGCGTGCGGTCGACGAAGTCCGGCACGTGCCGCAGGCTCTTCCTCCGCCGGAACGACCGTCCCACGAGCGCACGGCCGCCCTGGTCGTCCAGCCACCCGGCCAGCGTGCGGAGGGTTCCGCGCGGCGCGACGTCGCACGTGCAGAACACGGCGACCGGCCGATCCTCGAGGGACGGCAGCGCCGCGACGGCCTCACGCACGCCGTGGGCGGGTCCCACGCCCATCACGATCATCCCCTTGACCCACGTGCCGACGATCACCGCGTCGGCCGCGGCCACCGTTCCCACGTCGACCGTCCGCAGCGGCGCGGCGGTCGCGGCCACGCCGCGGCCGGCCAGCTCGTCGCGGATCGCCCGGGCCACCGTGAGCGTGAAGCCGCGGTGCGTCTCGTAGAGGATCAGCACCCGCATGGCCGTACTACATAGCACGTTAGGCTGCTCCCGACCGGGCCTCCGCCCGAACGATCCGAAGGAGCGACGAGGCGCATGGACCCACTGGAGCAGCTGGCCGCCGCGCTGGACCTGGAGGCGCCGACCCGGCAGGAGCAAGGGCGGGTCCTGGACCTGGCCCGCGACGTCGCCCACGGCCTCGAACGGCGGATCACGCCGCTCGCCGCCCTGCTGCTCGGGATGAGCGTCGAGCGCCGGATCGCCGCCGGCGCCACGCGGTCCGACGCCCTCGACGCCGCGATCACCGACCTCCGCGCCGCGTTGCCGCCGGCCGAGGGAGCCTAGGCCCGCATCCGGTGTCCGGGGTACGCTGGAGGGTACGCATGGCGCCCGCGATCCCCGACACGATGCCGCTCGACGGCCCGCTGACCGACCGGTTCGGACGCGTGGCCGACGACCTGCGGATCTCGGTCACCGATCGCTGCAACTTCCGCTGCACCTACTGCATGCCGGCCGAGGGCGTCGCCTGGCTGCCGAAGTCCGAGATCCTGACCTTCGAGGAGCTCACCCGGCTGCTCGGCCTGTTCGCGGGCCTCGGCGTCCGCTCGCTGAAGGTCACCGGCGGTGAGCCGACCGTCCGGGCCGACCTCCCGACGCTGATCCGGATGTTCCGCGGCGCCGGGCCCGACCTCGACATCTCGATCACCACGAACGGGATGCTCCTGGAGCCGCTCGCGGCCGAGCTCGCGGCGGCCGGCGTCGACCGGGCCACGGTGTCGTGCGACTCGCTGCTGCGCCACCGGTTCGCCGAGATGACCCGCCGCGACGCGCTCGAGCGCGTGCTGGGCGGCCTGCGCGCCGCCGAGGCCGCGGGCCTCACGCCGATCAAGATCAACGTAGTCGTGATCGGCGGCACGAACGACGACGAGGTCGTCGGGTTCGCGCGATGGGCGCGCGAGACCGGGTACGAGGTTCGCTTCATCGAGTACATGCCGCTCGACGCCCAGCATGCCTGGGAGCGCGCGAAGGTCGTGCCCGCCGCGCGGATCCTCGAGCGGATCGGCGAGGCCTTCCCGCTGGAGCCGATCCGCCACGGCAGCGAGCCCGCCGCGATGTACCGGTTCGCCGACGGCTCGCCCGGCACGATCGGCGTGATCGCGAGCGTCACGGAACCCTTCTGCGACACGTGCAACCGGCTGCGCCTGACGGCCGAGGGCGCGTTCCGCAGCTGCCTGTTCGCGCTGGAGGAGACCGACCTGCGCGAGCCGTTGCGCTCCGGCGCCTCCGACGCCGAGCTCGAGCGCCTGATCCGGGAGGGCGTCTGGGCCAAGTGGTCCGGCCACCGGATCAACGAGATCGATTTCGTGCAGCCCGCGCGGTCGATGTCGATGATCGGCGGCTGAGGCCGACGAACCGCGGACCCGCCGGCCGCGGCGCTCAGCCCGGAAGGTTCTCGATCGCGAGCCGCGGGATCGGATCGCCCGGCTCGAACCCCAGGATCTGCGCGTAGAACGACAGCTCGGCCTCGGCGGAGCGCCGGATCGACCCGGCCATCCGGAACCCGTGCTGCTCCCCCTCGAACAGCAGGTACGCGTGCGGGAGCCCCTTGTCGCGCAGGGCCCCGACGATCAACTCGGCCTGCGCCGGCGGCACGATCTCGTCCTCGGCGCCCTGCAGCACCAGCGTCGGCGTGGACAGCAGCTCGATCGAGTTGATCGGGCTCCGCTCGCGGTAGAGCGCCTCCGCCTCGGGCCACGGGCCGACCAGGGTGTGCTCGTACATGCACTCGAACTTGTGCGTCCCACCGGCCGCGAACGGCACCAGGTCGGCGATCCCGAAATAGCTCGCACCGGCCGCGAAGTCGTCGTGGAACGTCAGCGCGCACAGCGTCGTGTACCCGCCGGCCGAGCCGCCGCGGATCAGGAGCCGGTCGCCGTCGACGCGGCCCTCGCGCGCCAGGTGCCGCGCAGCGTTGATGCAGTCGTCGGTATCCACCACGCCCCACATCCCGTTCAGCCGCTGCCGGTAGGCGCGGCCGAACCCGGAGCTGCCGCCGTAGTTCACGTCGACGACCGCGAACCCGCGGCTGGTCCAGAACTGCGTCTCCGCATCCAGCGAGGGATCGGCCTGGCCGGTCGGCCCGCCGTGGCTCATCACGATCAGCGGCGGCCGCTCCCCCTTCGGCGCGAGGAACGCCCCGTTCGCGGGGGGATAGAAGTACGCGTACGCGTCGCGGTCGCCCTCGGTCGGGAACGCGATCGGCTCGGGCGTGGACAGGACCGACGCGTCCACGTCGAGACGGCTCGACTCCCGCAGCACCTCGACGGCCCGCGTCGTGAGGTCCAGCAGCACCACCTGCGGCGCGGTCGCGGCCGAGGCGCCGATGAACGCGACGGCGGTCCCCTCCGCCGCGACGGTCGGGCGCGGGATCGCGGTCTGCGGGAGGTCCATGTCGGTGAGCTCGCCGGTCTCGGGGTCGAGGATCCCCAGGTGGTCCACACCGCCCGCGGTCCGCAGACACACGATCCGGCCGTCGCCCAGGAACGCGAACGTCGACGATCCGAGGTTCCACAACGGCGCGCCGAACTCGCCCTCGGCCGGATGCAGGATCTGCCGCTCGCCGCCGTGATCACGCTCGAGGTTCCACCAGCCGCTGCGGTCGCTCGCCCAGTACAGGTCGCCGTCGGGTCCCCAGCTCGGCTGCCAGATCGACTCCTCCCCGTCGCGGCCGGCCACCAGGCGCGGCTCCCCCAGCGTCGGGCCCTCGCCGAGGTCGGCGACGAACAGCTCCGTCCCGTCCCACGGCATCCACGGGAGGTCCCAGGCCAGGAACGACACGCGCCTGCCGTCCGGCGAGATCCGCGGGTCCGCGTAGAAGTCGCGCCCGCCGGCCAGGATCCGGGGCTCGGCCGCGCCGTCGGTCGGCAGGGCCACCAGCTCGTTGTGCACGTCGGCGGGGACGTTCGGGCCCTCGTGTCGCTCGCGGACCCCGATCCACCAGCGGCCGTCGGCCGTCAGTCGGCCGTCGGCGTAACGGTGCGCACCTCCGGTCTCCGGCGTGATCGGGACCGGCTCGCCGGCGCCCGGCGTGTGCCGGTACAGCCGCTGGTCGGCGAAGTTCGAGAAGAACACGGTGTCGCCGCGCACCACGAACGCCCCGCCGCCGTACTCGTGGACCTTCGTGCGGACGCCGAAGGTGGCCGGCACCACGTCCTGCGGCTCGCCGAAGGCGTCCCCGCGGACCAGCGCCGTGCGTCCGGCCTCGTCCGGCCGCGTCTCCGTCCAGTAGACGAGCCCGTCCGCGACCGCGACCTGGCCGAGGCGCATCGAGGCCGCGGCCAGCATCGCGGGCGTGATCGGCGAGGACCACGCGCCGTACGGCGCGACCGCCGGTTCGCTCACCGGGGACGCCGTCCGACGACGACCCGGGTGACCTTCAGCTCGCCGCCCTTCGTGCTTTGCACGTCGCGGTAGCCGGCCTCGGTGAAGACCGTGCGTACCTCGCGCGCGCGGTCGGGATCGGTCTCCATCAGCAGCCAGCCCTTGGGCCGGAGCCACGCCGGCGCCTCCTCGGCCGTTCGGCGCACCAGGCCCAGGCCGTCGTCGCTCTCGTCGGTCAGCGTGTGCTGCGGCTCCCAGTCGCGGATCTCGTCGGGGAGGTCGTCGACCTCCTCGCGCGCGACGTACGGCGGATGCATCGTGATCACGTCGACCTTGCCGAGCAGCTTGCGCGGCACCCGGCCGAACAGGTCGCCGATCACGAAGTGCGCGTCCAGGCCCAGGCGGTAGGCGTTGCGGCGCGCGAGGGCGACCGCGTCCTCCGACAGGTCGGTGCCGTAGACCGTCGCCCACGGGACCTCGTCGGCCACCGCGAGCGCGACCGTGCCCAGGCCGGTGGCCAGATCGACGTGGACCGGCGCGTTCCGCTTGCGCAACCGGCGGATCGCCTGCTCGGCCAGGAACTCCGTGGAGTCGCGCGGGATGAACACGCCCGGCACCACCTTCAGCTCCAGGCCGCGGAACTCGGTGGAGCCCTTGATCAGCGGGATCGGCTCGCCGGTCGCGCGCCGGGCCACGAGCGCCTCGAACGTCGCGACGTCCTCCGCGGAGATCTTCTCGTCGGGCTCGGGCTCCTCGCCGCCCATCACGTAGCCCAGCAGATCCTCGGCCTCGATCCGCTCGCGGCCCTTCTGCCAATGGTCGATCGCATCCGACGCCTTGAGCGTCACGACCGCGTCGTTCACGAGCTTCCGGGCCTTCATCGGCCGCCCATCGTACCGGGTGCGCTGGGTACACTCGCCACGTGCCCCCCTCGAAGGACGCGAAGGCCGCCATCCCGAAGGAACCGCGCAAGCGCACCTCGCGGACGAAGCGCTCCGCCACTCCCGCCGCCATGCCGTCGAGCATCGAGCTCACGGGCGACCGTCTGGTCGTGCGGGTGCCCGGCAACGGCGAGCGCAAGACGACCGCCGGTCTGCTGATCCCGGCGACCGCGATGCCGGCGCCGAAGCGCCTGGCCTGGGGTGACGTGACGCTGGTCGGCCCCGACGTCCGCGTCGCGAAGGCCGGCGACCGGGTCCTGTTCCTGCCGGCGGCCGGCCTGGAGGTCGAGCTCGAGGGCGAGGATCTGGTGCTGCTGCGCGAACGCGACGTCCAGGCGGTCTCGACCGCGCCCGCCGGCGGCAAGGACCGCGCGCCCGGCCAGTACCTCTAGGCCGGCACGAAGCTCAGCCGGATCGTCCGCTCGTCGTTCTCGCGGTTCGGATCGACGAGCACGACCGACTGCCACGTGCCGAGCAGGAGCTCGCCGGCGGCGACCGGGATCGTCAGCGACGGCGCCACGAAGACCGGCAGCAGGTGGTCGCCGCCGTGCCCGACGCTCCCGTGCCGGTGGCGGTAGCGGTCGTCGCGCGGCAGCAGGCGCTCCAGGGCGTCCTCGAGGTCCTCCTCCGAGCCGCTGCCGGTCTCCATCACCGCGACGCCGGCGGTGGCGTGCGGCGCGAACACGTGCACGAGCCCGTCGCCCTCGCCGGCCACGAACGCGCGCACCCGATCGGTCAGGTCGCTCACACGCCGTCCGCGCGTGGTGATGCGGAAGGTCTCGGTGCGCACCGCCGCTCAGCCGCCGATCGCGAACGTCGGCTCGGCCAGCACCTCGGTGTGCTCGGCGCCGTCGAACGCGTCGAAGCCCAGCCGCCACGCGTGCGCCGGCCACAGGAAGTCGGCGACGCGCTCGAGCGGCCGGTAGACCGCCGTGTACAGCGTGCCGAAGCCGTTCGCGTAGGACGTGGAGAACAGCGGCGCGCGCAGGAAGCTCTCCACGAACGTCCCCACGTCCACCGCGGGATCCTCCAGCAGGGCCACGATCATCTGCTCGCGCTCGATCGTGCGCGTGGCGCGCGCCTGCTCGGGCCACTCCACGATCCCCTGGTGGTTCGTGGCCGCCGGGAACGCGCGGAAGATCGGCTCACGGTCGGGCGAGAGGTACGCCGTGATCACGCCGCCCGCGGCGTCGACCATCGTGACGTTGTGGCTCAGGGAGTACGGCAGCCGGGCCAGCACCGCGCAGGCCTCGTCCACCGTCGAGCACGTCTCCAGCAGGTACCGCAGCACGATCGGGATCCCGAAGCCGTCGCCCAGCACGCGCCGGCCGCCGAACGTCAGCGAGACCGCCAGGCCGTCGTCGTTCATCCCGTCCAGCAGGCCCCACAGGCAGTCGCTCATCCCCAGCACGCGCTTGTCGAGCAGCCGCGTGGACCAGATCGTTCCCTCGAACCGCGACGGCGCGTAGTCGTAGTTGCGCACCAGCGCCGGGCCGCCCGGGCGGACCCACGCTCCCTGCGAGCACGCCGCGAGGTACGGCGGCGGCCGGTAGAGCGAGAGCATCCGGGCCGCGAGGTCGCCGCCGCCCGCGAGCTCGACCACGCGCTCGTAGGCCGGCATCAGCTCGGGCATGTGGGCGCGCAGCATCCGCACGCTGGTCGCGTACGACGCCCGCGCCTCCTCACCCTCACGCAGGAACCACGACCGGTAGTGCGGCCACCGCTCCTCGAAGACCGCCTGCCAGACCGGGCCGAACACCGGCTCCTCGTGCGCGCGGAACGTGAAGGGCAGCATCCGCATACGTCGCAGATGTTCTCAGGGCATCCGGGGCGCGTCGAGCACCGCCGCGCTCAGAGCAGCTTGAACCCGAACGGCTCGGGCTCGTGCACCGGCGGCGCCTCGGCTGCGGGGGGCACGCTCGCGAACTCGTGCTTGATCCCGTCGATCCAGCCGCGTGCGCGGTCCAGCAGCCCGTGATCGGCGTCCATGAACCGTCCCCGCGTGACCAGGATCCCCAGGTCGGCGCCGGCGTAGCGGTACTGCCCGGCACCGGCGATCCGTAGGTAGAACGCCTCGGTCTCGTCGGCCACCGTGTGCCAGTCCGTGTCGCGACGCGCGTAGCGGATCCCGCCGCCGTCGCGCATCCGCCAGATCCCCGACGCCGGGGCGGCCGTGATGAGCTCGGTGACGTCCTCGGTCTGCTTCAGGATGAACTGGGTCCATTCGTCGAGGTTCGCCACCTGCGCCCATCGGTCGTTCAGCTCCTCGACGTCGATCTCGTACTCGACGTCCATGAACTCCAGCAGGTGGAACAGGAACAGCGGCATGTCGCCGTACGCCACCGCCGTGACGTTCGTGATCGAGGACGCGCCGGTCACGCGCGGGTTCAGCTCGCCGAGCCAGATGTCGCCGGTGTCGGCGTCCAGCAGGAAGTCCAGCTCGAAGTACCCGCGGTAGCCCTCGGCGCGCAGCCGGTCGCCCATCGCGATCGTGTGCCGGCGCGCGATCCGACGCTGCTCCTCGGTCAGCAGCTCGGGCGAGACGTCGTCGCCGCACCAGCCGCCGTCGTACGGGGTCAGCTCCTCGAACCCGACCAGCTCGGCCATCAGCGGACCGACCAGCGTGCCGTGCCGGGTGATCACGCCCTCGATCGCCAGCTCGCGCGGCTCGATCCGCTTCATCACCTTGATCGCCTGGCCGGCGATCTTCTTCTCGTCGCGCCTCCAGTCGTCCTCGCGCGCGATGAAGAACGTCGTCTGGCCCGAGTCGCCGTACGGCGTCTGGACCACCAGGTCGTGGCCGAGCTCCGCGTGGTCGGCGAGCGCCAGCAGCTCCTTGTACGTCGTGCCCAGCGCGATCGCGTTCGGCACCGACGGCACACCGGCATCGTTGCCCAGCCGCGTCGTCTCGATCTTCGAGTCGAGCCGGTGCCGCAGCGACGCCGGCGGGAACGCCACCTCCAGGCCGAGCTCGGCCGCGAGCTGCTCGGTCTCCTCGTCGAACATCAGGAACGCGGCCTTGCCGCCCTCCCCGCGCGAGGCCACGAGGTCGGCGACCTCCTTGTGCCCCAGCAGGTAGTTCACGATCTCCTCGATCGAGGCGAAGGACCGCGGCGTCTGCTCCTTCGGCACGAACACGTTCGGATGCCAGCCGTCGAACGAGTCGTAGTAGTTGATGTACCGCAACGACGGCACCCACCGGTCGATCCCCAGCAGGTTGAACGCGGTCGCGCTCACGAAGTACACGGGCGTACGGTTCGTACGGAAGAAGCGGCGGATCGCCGGGATGCCGGTCAGCGGCTTCGTGCGGACGACCAGGTCGGGGGCGGCCAGGACGGATGCCTCCGCGGCCGCGAGCTCAGCCGCCTCGCGCCGCTCCTCGCGCATCACCAGCCACCAGGCGATCCCGGCGAGCACGAACAAGCCCAGGAACAGCCACAGCCAGTTCACGAAAGCCCGGACCAGTCGCGGATCGTCAGGCCGAGCACCTGCGCGGTCTGCACCACGCTCGGAAGGTACACCCGCTCTTCGGAGCCGTGCGCGCCCTCCGCGTACGGCCCGAAGCACACCGCCGGGATCCCCGCGACCTGCCCGAACACGCGCGCGTCGGTCGTCGACGTCGTCGAGATCCGCGCCGGCTCCGTGCCGAACACGCGCGCGTGCGCGCCGGCGACCGTCCGCACCAACGGGTGCTCCGGATCGACCTCGTAGCCCTCGGCCCGGAACCCGACGAACCGCACCCGCGGCGGCAGCGGGAACGACGCCGGATCCTCCGCCGCCACCCCGGCGACCACCGCCTCGATCCGGGCCTGGAGCGCGGCGACGTCCATGCCTGGGAACAGCGCGATCCGGTAGCCGGTGACGCACTCGCCCGGCACGGTGGAGGGCCAGTCGCCGCCGGCGATCGTGCCGACGTTGAGCCCGATCGGATGCGCGTACGCGTCGTACGGCGGCGGGGGATCGGCGTTCAGCTCCGCTTCCAGCTCGCGCAGCGCCGGGATCACGCGCAGGCTCTGCTCGATCGCGTTGATCCCGTGCTTCTCGTCGCCGGCGTGCCCGGCGATCCCCTCGATCACCACCTGGAACCAGAGGACCCCCACCTGCGAGGTCGTGATCGCCGACCCGTACGGCTCCGCGATCACGGCCGCATCGGCCGTGTAGCCGGCCAGCAGCGTCTGGAGCGTCCCGTTCCCGGTGCACTCCTCCTCGACCACGGACTGGATCGTCACCGGAGCGTGCGGGCGGAGCCCGGCCCGCCGCAGACCCTTGACCGCCCCCAGGATCGCGGCGAGCCCGCACTTCATGTCGGCCGATCCCCGGCCCGAGAGCCACTCATCCTCCACGTGCGCCACGAAGGGGTCACGGGCCCATCGCGAGACCGGCTCGGGGCTGACCACATCGATGTGGCCGTTCAGGATCAGGGACGAGCCGCCGTCGCGCCCCTCCGGGTCCCACCGAGCCACGACGTTCCGCGACCCGCTCACGTCCCAATCGAACGGGGACGCCAGGGGGTGCTCCCGGAGCACCTCCGCGTCCATCGGGACATCCACCGGCTCCAGGCCCACCTCCCGGAGCGCCTCGCGCATCACGGCTTGCCCCGGCTCTTCGTTGCCCAGGACCGTCGGCTTCTCGACCAGCCGGGCGAGGATCTCCTGCATCCACTCCGTCTCGGCGGCGATCGCCTCGGCGATCAGGCCATCCTCCGGGACCTCGAGCGGCTCCGCCGGGAGTTCCTGCATCGCGCAAGAGTAGCAACGCCCATGCCCCACACCGTCAGCCGAACCGCTCGGAGATCCCGGCTTGACGTATCGAAGTAATGAAGTAATCTCGCCCTATGAGCGATAAGAGCGACTTCCAGGAGCATCTCGAAGGGTGGTTCGCGGGTCGGCTGACCGCCGACTGGTTCGTGGGAGGGCCGGAGGTGTCGTTCGACCGGGACGAGATCCTGGTCGTGGGGACCCTCGCGGAGCCGGAGCTGCCGGCCGACGCCGGCCCCGAGACTCGCTCGGCGGCCATGGAGGCCCGGATCCAGGGCTTCCGCGAGGACACGCGGGCCCAGCGGATGCGGATCGCCGACGAGGCCGAGCGGCGGTTCGGGCGAAAGGTCAGCTGGGGAGCGGTCTGCGGCGATCAGCGGGTCCTGTTCACGACCCTCGCGATCCCGGCGATGACGCGCCTGCGGATGCCCGAGCGCAACGTGCTGGACACCCTGGTCGACGCCGGGGTAGCGCGGTCCCGAAGCCACGCGCTGGCGTGGTGCGTACGGCTGGTCTCGGAGCGTCAGGAGGAGTGGCTCAAGGACCTCCGCGAAGCCCTGAAGTCGGTCGAGGAAGTCCGCAAGGAAGGCCCGAAGGCATAGGCCGCCGGCACGTCCGTCGAACGGTGTTCAGCTGACCGGGCGACGGGCACTCCTGCCGTCGTCGGGTGCGACTCAAGGTTCCCGGAGCCCGCGCCGACCCTGGAACCATGGCGCCGGGGGTCTGGTTCCGTTCTGGCCGAGGCCGCTCGGCGCTGGTCTCTCTCGTCGTCACGATCGGTTTGCTGCCCCTCGCGCACGCTCCCGCCGCACAGGCGCGCGAGCTTCCGCAGCCCGGCGTCCCCAAGAGCCACGCACGCGCCGACGGCATGCCCGCGATCCCGGTCGTGATCCCCGCGGCCCGCACGGCGTCGGTGGTCGCGCCGCCCGTGGTCTTCTCCGACCTGACGCCGGCCGACGCGTGGGCGAAGCCGGCGATCAACTACGTCGCGGGCGTGAACACGTGGATGCGAGACTTCGCGGCGAACCCCGACGGCACCTACGCGTTCCAGCCGGATGCGATCGAGACGCGGAAGTACTTCGCACGCTCGGTCGTGGCGGCGTTCGCACCCGAAGAGCTCCCGGACCCGACCGTGGTGCTCAGCGATGTCGACCCCTCGTCGCCGTGGTACCCGTCGGCCGCGATCGCCGTGAAGCACGGCTGGCTCACGCCCGATGCGACGGGCGCGTTCCACCCCGACGATCCGGTGACGATGGCGATGGTGCACCGTGCCCTCGTGCTGGCGCTCGGGCTGCAGCCGGCGGCGGTCGCCCTCAACGACATGCACACGGTCGACGGCGTGCGGTTCCCGGTGCCGGCGAACTTCGGCACGACGCTGCTGGGGATGCGTCTGGGGCTGCGCTACAACGCTCCGGTCGGCAAGGAGTCGATGGACGTCGGCCCCAGCGACGACCTCTCGCGCGCGCAGGTCGCGTACTCGCTGTACCGCGCGGCGACCGAGCCCTCGTGGAACATCACGGACCTGCTGGAGCAGTACCAGGCTGTGCAGCTGCCGAACCTCGCGCCGCGACGGATGGCGCTGGTGCGCTGGGGGATCAAGTGGGTCGGCTACCCCTACATCTGGGGCGGCGAGTGGGGCCTGACGAAGCCCGAGCCGGCGGGGCTCGGCGGCCAGCCGCGGCCGGGGTTCGACTGCTCGGGCTTCACGTGGTGGCTGCTGCGCGCCGACGACAGCGTTTGGAAGGTGGCGCCGCCGCGGCCGTACGCGGGCTTCTCGCTGCCGCAGCGGAGCTCGGCCGACATGGCGGCGGGGACGGCGACACGGATCCCGTTCGCGAAGCTGCGGCCCGGCGACATGATGTTCTACGACGGCGACGGGAACGGCGTGACGGACCACGTCGACACCTACATCGGCAACGGGTTCGCGCTGGACTCGAGCAGCACGCCGGGCGGCGTCACGATCATGTGGGTCGGGACCGGGTGGTACCGCGACCACTTCCTGTTCGGCCGGCGGATCCTGCCCACCTAGGTGGGCCGGGCCGGGACGTCACCCCGCGTGTGTTGCGGATCCCCAGAGCGGATCGGTCATCGGCGCACCCGATAGCGCAGGTGAAGCACCCGGTTGCCCCGGATCACCTCGTCGGGATCCTCCAACAGGTGCTGCGCGTCGACCGACCCGAAGTAGCGCTTGCCGGACCCGAACACCACAGGTACGACGTCCATGCGCACCTCGTCGACCAGATTCGCGGCAAGCACCTGGCCACCGACGTCGCCGGCGGCGACCTCGACGATGCGGTCGCCCGCAAGCTCCTGCGCCTTGGCCACGGCTGCCACGACGCTTCCGACGAAATGGAACGGTGCCCCGGGGTCCCAGCCCTCGGGCTCCGGCCGGTGCGTCACGACGACCACGTGGTCGATCCCTCCCGGAGGCTTCCCGTCCCAGCCGTCCGTCATGTCGAAGACGTGGCGGCCGACGATCGTCGCCCCGATCTGGTCCCAGTACGCCCGGGTGTACTCGTAGGACGTCTGCGACACCTTCAGCTGGCCGCTCTCGTCCAGGGAGACATCACCGCTGGACAACCAATCGAACAGCGGTCCGGGCTGGTCATCCTCGTCCGCGATGAAGCCGTCCACCGACACCGAGCTGTACATGACCACGTTGCCCATGGGGCCTCTCCTTCGCTTGGGGTGCAGCCAGATCAGGGGGCCGCGTCGGCCGCGATCGCGGCCTCCAGGACGTCCCGCTGCTCGGCGGTCAGGGGTGTGGCCGTACGGGTGATCGGGTCGTGGGCCACCACGACGGACTCGGACTCGGCGGCCACCCAGCCCTCCTTGGCCAGGATCTGCTCGGAGGTCCGGATCGAGGTGTTCCCGAACCCGACGCCGCGGCACCGGACCACGACCTCCTCGTCCCCCAGGGAGAGCTCCCGGCGATAGTCGATCGCGATCCGGACGATCACGAACTCGGCCTCCCCGAGGACGCTTCGGACCCACCGGTCGCGGCATTCCTCCAGGTAGGTGAGGTACACGGCGTTGTTCACGTGGCCGTAGGCGTCCATATCGCGCCACCGGATCTGGATCGCCATCTCCTCCACGGCGGGCGGAGCATACCGGCCCGGGAAA
Organism: Actinomycetota bacterium; assembly: GCA_035490535.1. Classification (GTDB taxonomy): domain Bacteria; phylum Actinomycetota; class UBA4738; order UBA4738; family HRBIN12; genus AC-51. The sequence continues at coordinate 10,504 of DATHCP010000045.1, read as the reverse complement.
CACGGGAGGCCCCGGATCTTGATCCGGGGCCTCCCGTCGGAGAGAGGGGCTCCACCCGTGCGTTCGGCCGCTGGGGCGGGGCGGTTCAGGCGAGTTGTTGCGGTTCTGTTGCGAAAAGGGCCCCGCCGGAGCGGGGCCCTTCGCTCGGTTCGGAGTCGGATCAGAAGTCCATGTCGCCACCGCCGGGCATGGCGGGGGCCTTCTCCTTCTCCGGCTTCTCGGCCACGACGGCCTCGGTCGTCAGGAACAGCGCCCCGATCGAGGCGGCGTTCTGCAGCGCCGAGCGCGTGACCTTGGCGGGATCGACGATCCCGGCCTTGATCATGTCCACGTACTCGCCGGTGGCGGCGTTCAGGCCGTCCTTGCCGCCCGGCTTCTCGACCAGGGAGCGGACCCGCTCGACCACCACGCCGCCCTCGAGGCCGGCGTTCACGGCGATCTGCTTCAGCGGCTCCTCGAGCGCGCGGCGCACGATGTTCGCGCCGGTGAGCTCGTCGCCCTCCAGGTCGACCTTGGCCAGTGCGCCCTGGGCCACCAGGAGCGCGGTGCCGCCGCCGGGCACGATGCCCTCCTCGACGGCCGCCTTCGTCGACTGCACCGCGTCCTCGATGCGATGCTTCTTCTCCTTCAGCTCGACCTCGGTGGCCGCGCCGACCTTGATCACCGCGACGCCGCCGGAGAGCTTCGCCAGCCGCTCCTGGAGCTTCTCGCGGTCGTAGTCCGAGTCGGTCTTCTCGATCTCGGCCTTGATCTGGTTGATCCGGCCGGTGATGTCCTCGGCCTTGCCGGCGCCGTCAACGATCGTCGTCTCGTCCTTCGTGATGTCGATCCGGCGCGCCGAGCCCAGCAGGTCGGGCGTGGCGTTCTCGAGCTTCAGGCCGACCTCCTCGGAGACGACCGTGGCGCCCGTCAGGATCGCGATGTCCTGCAGCATGGCCTTGCGGCGGTCGCCGAACCCGGGCGCCTTCACCGCGACGCTCTGGAACGTGCCGCGGATCTTGTTGACCACCAGCGTGGCCAGGGCCTCGCCCTCGATGTCCTCGGCGATGATCACCAGCGGCTTGCCGGTCTGCATCACCTTCTCGAGGATCGGCAGCAGGTCCTTGACCGCGGAGATCTTCTGGTTCGCGATCAGGACGTACGGCTCCTCGAGGTGCGCCTCCATCCGCTCGGCATCGGTGATGAAGTACGCCGAGATGTAGCCCTTGTCGAAGCGCATGCCCTCGGTGAACTCGAGGTCCATCCCGAAGGTGTTCGACTCCTCGACCGTGATCACGCCGTCCTTGCCGACCTTGTCCACGGCCTCGGCGATCTTCTCGCCGATCTCCGGGTCGGCCGCGCTGATCGCGCCGACGTTCGCGATCTCCTCCTTGGAGTCCACGTCCTTGGCCTGGTTCTTGATCGACTCGACGGCGAGCTCGACCGCGCGCTCGATGCCGCGCTTCAGCGACATCGGGTTGGCGCCGGCCGCGACGTTGCGCAGGCCCTCCTTCACGATCGACTGCGCCAGCAGCGTGGCGGTCGTCGTGCCGTCACCGGCGACGTCGTCGGTCTTCTTCGCGACCTCCTTCACGAGCTCGGCGCCGATCTTCTCCTGCGGCTCCTCGAGCTCGATCTCCTTCGCGATCGAGACGCCGTCGTTCGTGATCGTGGGGGCGCCCCACTTCTTCTCAAGGACCACGTTGCGGCCCTTCGGGCCGAGCGTGATCTTCACGGCGTTGGCGAGCTGGTCCATGCCGCGCTCGAGCCCACGCCGGGCGTCCTCGTCGAAGCTGATCAGCTTCGGTGCCATCCGTTCCCTCCTCTGCTTGAGACCTCTGCTCCCGGGTTCTCAGCCGGGTCCGCCGACTGCTAGCACTCGACGGGGCTGAGTGCTAAGCGATGGTAGCCGCGGGCGGGCCGCGATGGCAACGCCCGCCGGGGTAGGCTCAGCCGCCATGACCTCCGAGCCCGGCTGGACCCGCCGCTTCACGGCCACCGCGATCGGCTTCCCCTCGTGGTCCTCTGCGGCGCCCGATCGGTTGGCCCTGATCTCGAACCGCAGCGGCTCCTCCCAGGTGTGGGCGCACGACCTGGCCGACGCCTCCTGGCGGCAAGTCAGCGACGAGCCGGTCGGCGTCGAGAGCGTCCACGTCCTGCCCGACGGAAGGATCTGTTGGTGGCGGGACGCGACCGGCGGCGAGCGAGGACACGCCCTGGCGGTGCCCTTCGAAGGCGGCGAGCCGGCGACCCTGGTCCGGGATCTGCCCGACGGTTGGCCGATGGGGATCTCGTTCGTCGGGGATCGGATCGCGCTCGGTCTGGAGGCCGGCGGGATCTACGGCGTGTACGTGGCCGACCCGGGGGCGCCTGCGCGGAAGCTGTACGAGCTGAAGGGGCCGGCGGGCGTCGGGCGGATGTGGCCGGACGGCGGCGGGCTCTCCTCCGATGGCCGGCTCGTGTGCGTGCGGCACACCGAGCACGGCGACATCCTGCACGAGGCGCTGCGCGTGCTGGACGCCGACTCCGGCGAGACGGTCGGCGACCTGGTGGACGAGGGCCGCAACCTCGACCCCGGGACGTGGTCACCGGTTCCGGGCGACCACCGCCTGGCGGTCACGAGCGAGCTGGGCGAGTTCGAGCGCCCGGCGATCTGGGATCTCGACACGGGCGAGCGGCGCGACCTGGCGGTCGATCTGCCCGGCGGGGTCTTCCCGGTGGACTGGTGGCCCGACGGCTCGGCGCTGCTGGTCCGTCACGAGCACCACGGCCGCGCGCAGCTGCACCGGCTCGACGTCGCCGGCGGCGCGCTCTCGATGGTGGCCGATCCCGGCGGGAACATCGGCGAGGCAGCCGTCCGCCCCGACGGCGAGGTCTGGTACGAGACGAGCGATAGCGTTCGCCCGAACCGCGTGCTGGCCGACGCCGGGCGCGAGGTGCTCACCAGCCCGGACGAGCCTCCGCCCGCGGGCCGTGCGTACCGGTCGGTGTTCACGCCGAACCCGCACGGCGAGGAGATCCAGTCGTTCCTCGTCACACCGGAGGGCGCCGGACCGTTCCCGACGGTGCTCTCCGTCCACGGCGGACCCGAATGGCACGAGCGCGACGCGTTCGATCCCGAGGTCCAGGCGTTCGTCGACGAGGGGTACGCGGTCCTGCTCGTGAACTACCGGGGCTCCACCGGCTACGGCAGCCGGTTCCGCCTGGCTCTGATCGGCGACGTGTGCTTCACCGAGACCGAGGACCTCCTGGCCTGCCTCGACGCGCAGATCGCGGCCGGCGTGGTCGACCCCGAGCGCGTGTTCTGGCACGGCTGGTCGTGGGGCGGCTGCCTGGCCTGCTTCAACGCCGGGATGCACCCCGACCGCTGGCGCGCGATCTTCGCCGGGATCCCGGCCGGGGACTTCGTGGCTGCGCACTGGGCCTCGGCACCGGAGCTCCAGGCCTGGGACGACGCGGTCTACGGGGGAAGCCCGACCGAGGTCCCCGAGTCGTACGCGCGCAGCGACCCGATGACCACCGCCGCGAACGTCACCGCGCCGGTGCTGATCATCGCCGGCCGCAACGACCCGCGGTGCCCGCCCGAAGGCGTCGACCCGTGGGTGGACGCGGTGCGCGCCGCCGGCGCGATCGTCGAGGTCGATTACTACCCCGAGGGCCACCACACGAACGCGGTGGCCGCCCAGGTCGACCACCAACGGCGGATCCTGGAGTTCTTCGCCCGGTATCGCTGAGGCTCAGACGCCCGAGCTGAGCACCCGCGTGGGACGGATCTCGATGATCACGGTCGAGCCCTGCACGATCGGATAGTCGCTCGGCGGGTACTGGGGGAACTTCTCGTTCAGCAGGGCCACGTCGCGATCGAACTCCGGCCCCTCCTCGACCAGGTAGGCCTTGCCGTAGACGACCACCTGCGAGAGCTCGTCCCAATCATCGGAGTACCGGTCGAACACGATGCAGACCTCGTCGTTGTCGCGGATGTTCGCGACCTTCCGGTCGTAGCCCGAGGCGATCAGGATCCGGTCGAGATCCAGCACCGGGCACACCGGCACGACGTGGGGCGTGCGCTCGAGCGTGACGGTGGCCAGGCGCGCGACCGTGGCCGCGTCGACGTACGCAGCCTGCGCGCCGCTGAGCTCCCCGCTCACTCTTCGGGGGCCGCGGTCGCGACCTTGTCGTGGATCTGCTCGACGATCTCGGCGTTCGCGAGCGTGGTCACGTCACCCAGCGTGTTGCCCCGGGCGACGTCGCGCAGCAGGCGCCGCATGATCTTGCCCGAGCGGGTCTTCGGCAGGTCCGGGGTGAACACGATGTCGTCCGGCTTCGCGATCGGCCCGATCACCTTGGCGACGTGCTCGCGGAGCTCGTGGAGCATCGCCGCATCGCCTTCGTAGCCCGTCTTCAGCGTGACGAACGCGACGATGCCTTCGCCCTTGATCTCGTGCGGTCTCGAGACGACCGCGGCCTCCGCCACCTTCGGATCGTCGACCAGCGCGGACTCGATCTCGAACGTGGACAGGCGGTGCCCCGAGACGTTCATCACGTCGTCGATCCGCCCGAGGAGCCAGAAGTAGCCGTCCTCGTCACGGCGCGCGCCGTCGCCGGCCACGTAGATCGACTCGCCGTAGCTCCCGAAGTACGTCCGCACGTAGCGGTCGGGATCGCCCCAGATCGTCCGGGCGATCGAGGGCCATGGGTGCGTGAGGATCAGGTAGCCCCCGCCGCCCAGCGGCACGGACGCGCCGTTCTCGTCGACGACGTCGGCGGCGACCCCCGGGAACGGGAAGGTCGCCGAGCCCGGCTTCAGCGTGGTCACGCCGGGCAGCGGCGTGATCAGGATCGCGCCAGTCTCGGTCTGCCACCACGTGTCGACCACCGGCGCGCGCTCGCCGCCGATGGTGGTCCAGTACCACACCCATGCCTCGGGATTGATCGGCTCGCCCACCGAGCCGAGCAGCCGGATCGAGGACAGGTCGTGCTTCGCGGGCTCTTCCGTCCCCCACCGCATGAACGTGCGGATCGCCGTCGGCGCCGTGTACAGGATCGACACCCGGTACCGCTCGACGATGTCCCACCAGCGGTCCTTGTCGGGGAAATCCGGCGTTCCCTCGTACATCACACCGGTCGTGTGGTTCGCGAGCGGCCCGTACACGATGTAGGAGTGCCCGGTCACCCAGCCGCAGTCGGCCGCGCACCAGAACACGTCCTCGTCGTGGATGTCGAAGATCAGCCGGTGCGTGGCCGCCACCTGGGTCATGTAGCCGCCCGTCGTGTGCGCGATCCCCTTCGGCTTGCCGGTGGTGCCGCTCGTGTAGAGCAGGTAGAGGAAGTCCTCGGCGTCCATCTGCTCGGGCTCGCAGGTCGTCGGCTGATCGGCGACCAGCTCGTGGTACCAGAGGTCCCGGCCCTCGGTGAAGGCGTGCTCGTTGCCGCAACGCCGAACGGTGATCACGTGCTCGATCGAGGGGCACTCGGCCACGGCCTCGTCGGCGTTGGCCTTCAGGGGCACGACCTGGCCGCGCCGCCAGGCGCCATCGGCCGTGATCAGGACCTTGGCCTCGGCGTCGATGATCCGGTCCCGGAGGGCCTCGGCGCTGAACCCACCGAACACGACCGAGTGCGGGGCGCCGATCCGGGCGCACGCCAGCATCGCGATCGGGAGCTCCGGCACCATCCCCAGGTAGATGTTGACCCGGTCGCCCTTGCCGACCCCGAGGGAGCGGAGCGCGTTCGCCAGGCGGCACACCTCCTCCAGGAGGTCCCGGTACGTGATCGTGCGGGTGTCGCCCGGCTCGCCCTCCCAGTGGTAGGCCACCTTGTCCCCGCCGCCGGCCTCCACGTGACGGTCGAGGCAGTTCACCGAGGCGTTCAGCGTCCCGCCGGCGAACCAGGTCACCCACGGTGGCTTCCAGTCCATCACGGTGTCCCACGGGCGGAACCAGCTCAGCTCGGCCGCCTGTTCGGCCCAGAATGCCTCGTGATCCGCGTTGGCCCGTTCGTACAGGGACGGGTCGTTGACCAGGGCGTGTGCACGGAACGCGTCCGACGGCGGGAACTCCCGCCCCTCGGACAGGAGGGCCTCGATGTGCTGCTGGGCATCGCTCACGGCGTGGATCCTCCTCCCACGGGCCCCCTCCGGGGGCCCGAACGAGCCGCCGGTGGAGCCGAACCGCGTCATCGTACGCACGGCCGCCCTCGGGGGCGACCCCACGAACGTGCTTGCATCGGCCCTCCCACGGGCGCACCATCGCGGCCAGGCCGCCCTCGAGGGCGGCCTCGGGGTACCGGGACGTACAGCAGGTGACGTACGGCCGGCCGCGGCCGCGAGGGGAAGGGAGGCGTGCGATGGCCGATGTGGCCTACTGCATGAAGTGCCGTGAGAAGCGTGAGTTCACCGGAACGCTCGTGACGCTCAAGAACGGCAGGCCCGCGCTGCAGGGATCCTGCCCGGTGTGCGGCACGAAGCTCACGAAGATCATGGGGATGGACGCCGCGAAGGCGATGGGCTGGACCGGCTGAGGCCGGATCCGCTCAGTTCGACCGGGACAGCAGCTCCTCCGGGCTGATCAGCACCGGCCCGGGCGTCATCCGTTGGTGGCGGGCCGCCAGGTCCGCCACCGTCGTCTCTTCGAAGACCTCCTGCACCGCGTTGGCCACGTCGGCCCAGAACCCCTGGAGCCCGCAGCGCGAGTCCGCGAAGCACGTGTGATCCGAGGGCTCCAGGCAGAACACCGGGTGCATCTGCCCCTCGATCGCGTCGGCGATCTGCGCCACCGTGATGTCGGCGGGATCGCGCGCCAGCCTGCACCCCCCGCCGGCTCCCCGGAAGCTCTCCACGAGGCCCGCCTTCGACAGCGCCCCGAGCTGCTGCTCGAGGAAGCGCAACGGCACCTGCTGGTGCTCCGCGATCAGGCGGGCGGGCACGAGCGCGTCGTCGTCGCCACGCTGCGCCAGCTCGATCATCGCGCGCATCGCGTATTCGAGCTTCTGGGGGACCTTGAGCACGGGTGCGAGCTCCTTCCGCGAACCAGGCTAGGCACCGGGTTCCTGCACGTCAACGGACGCGAGCGAGCGTCCCGGCGGCTTCCACCGCGCCTGGTGGTAGCACCCCCGCGCATCCGGATATCCACTCGCTGCCTGCGAGGCTGGCCGCCACCCTGGTCACCGGAAGGACGCGGGCGGATGATGCCCCGGCATGACCGCTGCCGCGCGCCACCGTACGCCGAGGACGATGGACCCGGAACACGCTTCCAGGGTCGCCTGGGCGCTCGGCCTCGCCTCGATCCTCATGACGCTCACCTCGCTCGCGATCATGTTCCGCGATCGGAACGTCCGGCTGCCCGGCGCGGTCGCCAGCTATGGCTGGAGCTTCTCGGAGGTCCTGAGCGTCGTGTCGAACCTCGGGCTCCCGGTGATCGGCATCCTCTTGGCCTCGAAGCGGCCGGAGAACCGACTCGGGTGGCTCTTCTTGGCCCTGGGCCTGACGGTCGGCCTCAACGATCTCAGCGCGGTCTACGGGGCACACGCGCTCGTGGTCGGCCCCGTGCACCCGTCCGCGGGCCGCGTTTCCGCGTGGATCGGCGGATGGGTCGGGGCGGTCAGCCTCGGGCTCGTCCTGTTCGTCTTCCTGTTGTTCCCCACCGGCAGGCTTCCCGCGCCGCGGTGGCGGGCGGCGGCGTGGTTCGTCGGCGCCACCTCCGCATGGCTCACCGCCTCCCTGCTCATCACGTCCACACAATCATGGTCCGACCCGTACGGCTCGGTGTCCGGGGACGAAGGACTCGTCGGTCTGCTTTCGCTGGCGGTGATCGTCGGCAGCCTGGCCGTGTGCGCGACCGCGGTCGTCATGCGCTTCCGGCGCTCGCGCGGGGACGAGCGCCTGCAGCTCAAGTGGTTCGTCGTCGCGACGCTGTTCCTGCTGACGATGCTGAGCATCGGCTACTCGTTCACGGTCGTCCCACCGGCCGTCTCGATCGTGCAGAGCATCGCCGGTATGTTCTTCGGGGTCTCGATCGCCGTGGCCGTGCTGCGGTACCGCCTGTACGGGATCGACGTCGTGATCAACAAGGCGGTGATCTACGGCGTGCTGGCGGCGTTCTTCACGCTCGTGTACGTCGCGATCGTCGTGGGGATCGGGACGGCGGTCGGCTCCGCCCGGAACCCGCTGCTCACCCTCCTGGCGGCGGTGGTGATCGCCCTGGCGTTCAACCCCGTCAGGGACCGGGCGAAGCGCCTGGCCAACACGATCGCCTACGGCAAGCGAGCCACGCCCTACGAGGTCCTGTCCGAGTTCGCCGAAGGGGTGGCGGCGACCTACTCCCTCGACGAGGTCCTGCCGCGCACGGCGCAGATGCTCGCGCACGGCACAGGCGCGGTCCGTGCCGACGTGTGGCTGCGCGTCGCCTCGCATCTGGTCGATGAGGCGAGCTGGCCGGAGGGCGCTCCGTTCGATGACGTGCCGATCGACGGGATCGCATCTCCGGAGATCCCCGGCGCCTCGCTGTCGGCGCCCGTCGTGCACCAGGGGGAGATGTTGGGCGCGCTCTCGATCATGAAAGGCCCGGGCGACCCCTCGTCCGCCCTGGAGGCGAAGCTGCTCGCGGACGTCGCGTCCCAGGCGGGCCTGGTGCTCCGCAACATCCGGCTGATCGAAGACCTGAAGGCGTCCCGCCAGCGGATCGTCGCGGCGCAGGACGAGGAGCGACGCCGGATCGAGCGCAACATCCACGACGGAGCGCAGCAGCAGCTCGTGGCCCTCTCGGTGAAGCAGCATCTGCTCGAGCTGACGCTGAAGACCGACCCGGCGAAAGCCGCCGAGCTCGCGGCGCAACTGCAGCAGGACACCTCGGACGCGTTGGAGAACCTCCGCGATCTCGCTCGCGGCATCTACCCCCCGTTGCTCGCCGACAAGGGGCTGCTGGCCGCTCTCCAGGCGCAGGCGAGGAAATCGGCGGTGCCCACGACCGTGGAAGGTGACGGCATCGGACGGTATCCACCGGAAGCCGAGGGGGCGGTCTACTTCTGCACGCTCGAGGCGCTCCAGAACGTTGCGAAGTACGCGGAGGCCTCACGAGCCACGGTCCGCCTGAGCTCCGCCGACGGCCATCTGTCGTTCTCGATCCAGGACGACGGGATCGGGTTCGATCCGGGGGCGAAAGGCTATGGGACCGGGATGCAAGGCATGGCGGACCGACTCGCCGCCCTCGGGGGTATGTTGAGCGTCGCGTCGGCGTCGGGCGAAGGGACCCTCATCACGGGAACGCTGCCCGCGCGGGCCGTCGATCGCGACAGCAACAGCACGTGAGGCCCCTTCGCTCGTGGACCGGTCCGGCGTAGGGTGAGAACCGTGAAGAAGGCGCTCGCGATCGCGCTCATCGTCGGGTTCCTGCTGGTCGACTTCCTGTTCTTCCACGACATCCTGAAGCCCGGCGAATCGATCACGTTCCCGCAGTACCTGACCGGGGTGTTGAGCGTTCCCGTGCTCATCGTGTGCGTCGTGTACCTGGCCCGGGGAGACAGGGGAACGCCGATCGTTCGGTAGCGCCGCGCACCGCCAGGTGCGCGGACCGGGGGTTGCGGGATGATGCCCGGAGCCATGACCGGAGTGATCGCGACCTCGCTCGCCGTCGGGGTGATCGCCGTCCTGATGGCGATCGGGATCCGACAGAAGCCGGTCCCTCCCGATCCGGACTGGCGGGACCACCTCCCGCAGCCGGTGCCGGCGCCACACTGGTTCGCGATCCTGTTCGTCGGCCGCTACGTCGTCTTCCTCACCGCCTTCGTCGCCGGCGCCAGCGGCCACGTCGGTTGGTTCGCCGCGCTCTTCTGCCTCTCGCTCGGCGTGCTCGCCTTCCAAACGGTTTGGACGATCGACAGCGCGCGCGCGCAGCGACGACGATCCCCGACATCCTGACCACCCTCGAGGCCGGGTTGCGCATCTCGACATGCGGGGCCACCATCCGAGCATGTCGGTTCAAGGAGGGACGTCCCGCGAGGGTCGCGCGATCGTGCTGGGCGCGGCGGCGGTTGCCTTCGCGATCTTGGCCGCCGCGGGTGCGCTCGCGGACCAGCTGTCCCGCACGAGCGGGAACGATCTCGGCGCGATCTCCTGGCTGCTCGGAGGGCTCACGCTGGTCGTCGTCTGCCTCATCGCGGGTCTGGTCGTCACGCGCCGATGACCCGCGGATCTTCGGCCGGCCCTGTCGGAACGGGCTCGGTCCGCTCGTCGTGAGGGGTGAAGACCGGCGGAGCGGCGAGGGATAGCATCCGAGCGGAGCGGCCGTCGGCACGATCCGGCACGGAGGGGGGTCATATGACGCGGTACCAGGAGCAGATCTCCGTGGATGCCCCGGCGGGGGCGATCTACGACTACGTGAGCGATTTCGGTCGCCACGGCGAGTGGTCGTCGAACGGCCTGACGGTCACGGCCGACGGGAGCGGCCCCGAGGCCGTGGGAAGCACCTTCTCGACCACCGCGAAGCAGTTCGGCACGCAGAAGGAGCACAGCACGATCACCGAGATGAGC
>DATHCP010000044.1:0-18602 GCA_035490535.1 Actinomycetota bacterium | reverse complement strand
GACCGGGCCCGGATCCCCGACCACCGCTGGCGCGATCCGCTGCAGCGCTCGGCCCTGGCGATCAAGGGCCTGACGTATGCGCCGACCGGCGCGACGGTCGCGGCGCTCACGACGTCGCTCCCCGAGACGCCCGGTGGCGAGCGCAACTGGGACTACCGCTACAGCTGGATGCGCGACTCCACGTTCACGCTCCAGGCGCTGCACTACCTGAACCTGGACTGGGAGGCCGAGGAGTTCATCCAGTTCATCGCCGACCTGGAGCCGAACGCCGACGGTGCGATGCAGATCATGTACGGGATCGACGGGCGCCGGGACCTGACCGAGTCCACGCGCGACGATCTGTCCGGCTACGCGGGCGCTCGCCCCGTCCGGATCGGCAACGGGGCCTTCGATCAGCGCCAGAACGACGTCTACGGCGCGGTGCTCGACTCGATCCTGCTGCATACGCGCCGCAGCGAACGGCTCCCCCGCCGGATCTGGCCGGTCGTCGAGGCACAGGCCGCCTGCGCCGCGAAGGTCTGGGGCGATCCCGACCAGGGGATCTGGGAAGCCCGAGGCGCGCCGCAGCACTACGTCTCCTCGAAGCTGATGTGCTGGGTCGCGATGGACCGGGCCGCGAAGCTCGCGGCGGTCCGCGGTCTGGCGGACCTGGAGGCGGACTGGCAGAAGACCGCCGACGAGATCAAGGCCGACATCCTGGAGCACGGCGTCCGCGACGACGGGGTCCTGCGGCAGCACTACGCGACCGATTCCCTCGATGCCTCCACGCTGCTGGCCTCGATCTTCGGCTTCCTGCCGCCGGAGGACGAACGGCTCCACGCGACGGTCCTCGCGATCGCGAACGACCTGACCGAGGACGGGTTCGTGCTGCGCTACGTCACCACCGAGACCGACGACGGCCTGTCGGGCAAGGAGGGGAGCTTCCTGATCTGCTCGTTCTGGCTGGTCTCGGCGCTCGCGATCGTCGGGGAGCAGCAGCGGGCGCGCGACCTGATGGAGCGGCTGCTGCGCGTCTCGAGCCCGCTCGGTCTCTACGCCGAGGAGTTCGACACCAGCACGGCGCGGTTCCTGGGCAACTATCCGCAGGCCTTCAGCCACCTCGCGCTGATCGAGGCCGCCGGGCGCCTGATCCTGACCGAGCGGCTCCGAGAGATCTCGTGAGCGACCACGCCGACGTCCTCGTGATCGGCAGCGGCGCCGGCGGCGGCACGCTCGTGCACCGCCTGGCCTCCACCGGCAAGCGGATCGTGCTGCTGGAGCGCGGCGACTGGCTCCCGCGCGAGCCGGAGAACTGGTCCACCGCCGACGTGTTCATCGACAACCGGTACATCTCGACGGATACGTGGGAGGACCGGAACGGCAAGCCGTTCCAGCCCCAGATCCACTACTACGTCGGCGGCGCGACGAAGCTCTACGGCGCGGCGCTGTACCGCCTGCGGCGCGAGGACTTCGGCGAGCTCACGCACGTCGACGGCGTCTCGCCCGCGTGGCCGGTCGGCTACGACGAGTTCGAGCCGTACTACTCGGCGGCCGAGCAGCTCTACGAGGTGCACGGCACCCACGGGGAGGATCCGACCGATCCGCCGGCCAGCATGCCGTACCCGCATCCGGCCCTGAGCCACGAGCCGCGGATCCAGCAGCTCCACGACGACCTGGCCGCGGCCGGATACCACCCCTTCCACGCGCCGTGCGGTGTCCGGCTGGACGAGACGAACCCACCGTACAGCCTGTGCATCCGGTGCGCGTCCTGCGACGGCTTCCCCTGCCTGGTCCACGCGAAGTCCGACGCCGAGGTGCTCGCGGTGCGTCCCGCGCTCGAGCACCGGAACGTGACGCTCATGACGAACGCTCGCGCCACGAAGCTCCTGACGAACGACGCCGGCACGGAGATCACCGGGGTGGAGGTCGAGCGCGACGGCGCCACCGAGACGATGACGGCCGACGTCTACGTGGTGTCGTGCGGCGCGGCGAACACCGCGAAGCTCCTGCTGGCCTCGGCGAGCGACGCGCATCCGAACGGCCTGGCGAACGGCTCGGACCAGGTCGGGCGCAACTACATGTTCCACAACAGCCAGGCGGTCCTCGCGCTGTCGAAGGAGCCGAACCCGACGCGGTTCCAGAAGACGCTGGGGGTGAACGACTTCTACCTGGGCGACGAGGACTTCGGCTTCCCGCTCGGCAACCTCCAGATGATCGGCAAGTCGCAGGCCGACATGTTCAAGGGCGAGAAACCGACCGAGACGAAGCTCGCGCCCGGGTTCGCGCTGCGCGACGTCGCCACGCACGCGGTGGACTTCTGGCTCTCGACCGAGGACCTCCCTCGCCCCGAGAACCGGGTCACGCTGGGCACGGACGGCAACGTCCGGCTCACCTACGAGCCCTCGAACGGGAAGGCCGCCGACGCGCTGTTCCACAAGCTGAAGTCGATGCTCGGGCACCTGGGGATGCACCCCGATCACCTCTTCCCTCGGCACGCGTACCTGAAGAGCGACATCCCGATCGCCGGCGTCGCGCACCAGGCCGGTACCTGCCGTTTCGGAACCGATCCAGCCACCTCGGTGCTGAACGCCGACTGCCGCGCGCACGAGGTCGACAACCTCTACGTCGTGGACACGAGCTTCTTCCCGAGCATCGGGGCGGTGAACCCGGCGCTGACCGCGATGGCGAACGCGCTGCGGGTGGGCGACCACCTCGCGGACCGGATCGGCGCCTAGGTCAACCTCAGCGCGAACGTCGCCCGGAACCGTTCGCCCGGCCTCACGAGCGGCGTGGTGCCCTCCACCAGGGCGTTCGTCGGCGCCGCCATCGGCTCCAGCGCGCCGAACGTGCGCCCGGCCGGAACCCAGACCTGCGCGAACGGATACCCCGTCCCGCACCACAGCTCGACCGACCGGCCGTCGGCGCCCTCGAACGCCAGCCGGCGATCCCGGCCCAGGGCGTAGAGGTCGTCGAACGTCCGGCGACCCACCGCGGCGTCCTCGGCCGGCTCCCGCACGGATGCGCCGGTCGGGATCGACCGATCGTCCAGGAGGCGGTGCCCCCGGGCGGGTAGCCGCAGGCGCCACCGTGCGCGGGGCGTCCCCGGCACCCGCAGGTACGGATGCCAGCCGAACGCGACCGGCACCCGCCGCCGCCCGCTCGACACGATCGTCGTCGTGACCTGCAGCTCGCCTGGCCGCACGCGCGCGCCGACCTCGATCCGGTGCGGGAACGGGAAGGCGCGGGCGTCCACCTCGATCGAGGCCGCGAACGTCGCCGCGTCGCCTCGCGCGGCGACCCGGTCCACGCGCCAGCGCGACCGCCCCAGCAGCAACCCGTGGATCGGCAGCCCGTGGTCGTCCACGCCCAGGCGCAGCCCGCGGAGGTCGACGTCCACGCCGGCCGCGCGGTAGCGGCGCCCGGCCAGACGGTTCGCCCACGGGGCCAGCAGCGGGATCCCCGCGCTCCCGCCGCGCCGCAGCGTGTCGAGCCCGCCGGGCACCGCCAGGTACTCGCCGCCGTCGTGGCGCAGCGAGACGCCGGTCAGCCCGAGGTGCGGAAGGAACGTGGCCCGGGTCGGCCCGGCGCGCACGACGATCGCCGGCTCACCGCGGAAGCGCCCCTCGGTGGCGTCGACGGCGCGCGGCATGGCGCCAAGGGTAGTGCCGGGAAGGGGATCGGCCCCGGGTCAGCTGGCTTCGGCCGGCTCGTCCGGCGAGAGCAACTCGTCCACCGCGTTCGCGACGTCGCGGGGGTCGAACGGCTTCGTCATCACCATGTCGGCGCCTTCGGACAGACAGAGGTCGCGTTCCTTCGACATCGTGACGGCGGTCAGCACCAGGATCGGCGTGTCGCGGGTGACCTCGTCGTCGCGCAGGGCGTCCAGGACGTCGTGGCCGGTCACGGCCGGCATCATCAGGTCCAGGACGATCGCGTCGGGGTGCTCGGCCCGCGCCATGTCGATGCCGGTGCGGCCTCCGTCGGCGACCACGGTGGTGTGGCCGTTCGCCTCGAACGCGTAGCGGAGGATCGTCCCCACCACGGTCTCGTCATCGATCACCAGCACGCGCGACATGTGCGCCTCCGGTCTGTCCGTTGCCCTAGTCCATCGGCTCGAACCGTCCGAACCTGTAGGGGGCTTCGGGATGGTTCTTTCCGGGGAGGTCCCGCCCCCTCGAGATTCCGATACGTAGGGGTTGCGATTCGCGCTCGTATCGGATACCGTTTCCGGTACGGAACCGGATCGGAATCATCCGAACGAGCGCGGGAGGCACGCGATGGAGCACGCGGAGGGCTACGAGCGGCGGTGGTGGATCCTCGGGGTCCTCTGCCTGTCGCTGCTGGTGATCGGCCTGGACAACACGATCCTCAACGTCGCGATCCCCACCCTGGTGCGGGACCTCGGCGCCTCGAACAGCCAGCTGCAGTGGATCGTGGACTCCTACACGCTGGTCTTCGCGTGCCTGCTGCTCACGGCCGGGAGCCTCTCGGACAAGTACGGCCGGCGCTCGGCGCTTGCGGTCGGTCTGGTGATCTTCGGCACTGGCTCGCTGATGTCCGCGTTCGCCGGCTCGGCCAGCGTGCTGATCTCGACCCGCGCCCTGATGGGCCTGGGCGGCGCCCTGATCATGCCCTCGACCCTGTCGATCCTGACGAACGTCTTCCCCGCCGAGGAGCGGGGCCGTGCGATCGGGATCTGGGCCGGCGTCTCCGGCCTGGGGATCGGGATCGGCCCGGTGGTCGGCGGCTGGCTGCTCACCCACTTCTGGTGGGGCTCGGTCTTCCTGGTCAACGTCCCGGTCGTGATCTTCGCGCTGATCGCCGGCCGGCTGATCATCCCGAACTCGCGGGACGCCTCGGCGCCGAGGCTGGACCCGGTCGGCGCGGTCCTGTCGATCGTGGGGCTGTTCGCGCTGGTCTACGGGATCATCGAGGCGCCGTCGCACGGCTGGACCGACCCGATGATCCTGGCGGCGTTCGGGATCGCGATCGTGGTCCTGGGAACGTTCGTGTTCTGGGAGCTGCGCAGCGACCACCCGATGCTGAACCTCGAGTTCTTCGAGAACCCGCGGTTCACGGCCGCGAACATCTCGATCACGCTGGTGTTCTTCGCGCTGTTCGGCTCGCTGTTCTTCCTCACGCAGTACCTGCAGTTCGTGCTGGGGTACTCGGCCCTGCAGGCCGGCTACCGGGTGGCGCCGATCGCGCTGGTCCTGATCGTGGTCTCCCCGATCACCGGGCGACTGGTGAACCGACTGGGGAACAAGATCCTCGTGACCTTCGGCATGGCCACGGTCGCGTTCGGCTTGTGGTTCATGTCGACGCTGACGATCGCCTCGGGCTACGGCCACGTCCTGATCGCGATCATGATCTTGGGTACCGGGATGTCGCTGGCGATGACGCCGGCCACCGAGTCGATCATGGGCTCGCTGCCGCTGGCGAAGGCGGGTGTGGGCTCGGCGATGAACGACACCACCCGGCAGATCGGCGGCGCGCTCGGCGTCGCGATCCTGGGCAGCGTTTTCGCCTCGGCCTACGTCGCGGCCCTGACCCCGGCGCTGACCGGCCTGCCCGCGAACCTCGTGGCCAGCGCGCAGAACTCGGTCGGTGAAGCGATCGGCGTCGGCGCGGGGATCGGCGGACCCGCCGGGGCTTCGCTCGTGGTCGCGGCCAAGACCGCGTTCATCCATGCGATGGATCGCGGGTTGTTCGTCGGCGCGGTGATCGCGCTGACCGGCGCCCTGGTCGCCCTGGCGTGGCTCCCGAACCGCGCCCCGGCTCGCGACGCGATCGAGGTCGAGGTGGACCGCCGCGAGGGCGAGATCGCGACCGTCGCCGAGCGGGTCGAGCCGTGAGCGTGGGCACGGAGCACGACGCGACGGACGCCCCGGCCAAAGGGCCGGGGCGTCCCCGTGATCCGGAGGCCGATCGTGCGATCCTGCGCGCGACGATCGAACTCCTGGCCGAGGAGGGCTACGACGGCCTGTCGATCGAAGCGGTCGCCGCCCGCGCCGGCGTCGGGAAGACCACGGTCTACCGGCGGTGGCCCTCGAAGGAGCCGCTCGTCGTCGACGCGATCCGCCACTACAAGATGCCGGAGGACCCCCCCGCGCCCCGCGACGACGAGACGACCCGTGAGGCCCTGAGCCGGATCCTGGGTGGGTTCGTCAAGACGGTCGGCCGCTCCGAGAGCGGGCGGATGATGGCGGGCCTGGTCGCCGAGATGGCGCGCAACCCCGAGCTGGCGACCGCGGTGCGCGCCGGCCTGCTCCAGCACCGCCGGGGCCACGTGGCCGGGATCCTGGAGCGCGGGATCGAGCGCGGCGAGGTGCGCTCCGACGTCGACCTCGAGGTCGTCGCCGACATGCTGGGCGGCCTGATCGTGATGCGCGTGCTGCTGACGGGGGGCAGCGTGAACCCTGCGCTCGTCCGCTCCGCGGTCGACACGGTCCTGGACGGGATCGCCGTCGCCTGAGGACCCGTAGACTCGCGCGATGCCGAGCGCATCGACGATCCGCCCGATCACCCCGGAGGAGATCCCGGTCTGCTCGAGGATCTTCTACGAGGCGATGAACGAGCTGCACGTCCGCAAGCACCTGCCGGCAGAGGACGGCTCGGACGACGCGTGGATCCGCACCGCCCTCGGCCGCGGCCTGCGCACCGACCCCGGTTCCACCCTCTTGGCGCTGGACGGCGACGAGCCCGTGGCGTTCGGCTCGGCGTCCCGCCGCGGCGACTACTGGTTCCTCGCGTTCCTCTTCGTGCTCCCGACGGCCCAGGCGCGCGGCGTCGGGCGGTCGATCTTGGATGTCTTGTTGCCCGCCGACCGCGCGGACCTGCGGCTGGCCACGGTGGTGGAGTCGTTCCAGCCGGTCTCGACCGGTCTGTATGCGAGCTTCGGGATGACGCCTCGCACCCCGATGTACCGGCTCACGGGCCTCCGCGATCCCTCGGCGCTCCCTCCGCTCCCGAACGGCGTGACGGCCGAGCCACTGACGGAGGATCTGCTCGACGCGTGCGCGCCGCTGACGCGCGAGGTGCTCGGGTTCGAGCGGCCGGACGATCTGCGCGACTGGCTCGGCGACGCGGTCACGGCCCGCGCGTACCGGCGTCGCGACGGCGGCGTCATCGGCTACGGGTTCCTCGACGGCGAGAACTGGACCTCGCCGGTCGCCTCGACGGACGAGCCCCTGAGCGCGGCGATCGTCGGCGATCTCCTGCGGGGAACGGAGGCGCCGCAGGAGGCCAAGATCGGCGTCCTCGGCTGGAGCGGAACGCTGCTGCGCACGCTGCTGGGCGCCGGCATGCGGATCGACCAGGACCCCTACATCTACTGCGCCACCGACACCGACCTGCCGCACCCCGCCTACACGCCCTACGCGGCGTTCCTCCCCTAGCGATGGCGCCAGCGATGGCCACGTCCCTCCGCCGCCCGACGCCCGAGTCGTTGCTGGAGCTCCGCACGCCCACCGGCATCGCGCCGTCGGCCGACGGCACCACGGCCGCGTTCGCGCTGCACGCGAGCGTCGCCGAACGCGGCCGCTCGGTGCCGAGCGACCTGTGGCTGCTCGGGTCGGAGGACCGCGTGACGCCCCTGACCTCGGGCGGATGGGCCGACGCCGCGCCGGTCTGGTCCCCCGACGGCTCGCGGCTGGCGTTCGTCTCCGATCGGGACGCCCCCGGGCACGCGCGACCGTTCACCGTGGTGCCCGGCGAGGACCCGGTCCTCGCCGCGACGTTCCGCGGATCGGCCGAGCACGCCTCGTGGTCCGCGGACGGCGGGCGCCTGCTGGTGCAGGTCGCGGATCCCGGTTCCTACGCTCTGGACTGGACGGCCCGGCCGGTGACCGGCGCCGGCCCCGACCCGGATCCGGTCGTGCGTCGTCCCGGCGGCGCCTGGCGGCGCCTGTTCCTGGTGGATCTCGCCACCGGTGCCGTCGAAGAGGCCGGCCCCGCCGGCTGGAGCGTCTGGGAAGTGGATTGGGACGGCGGGGACATCGCCGTCGCGATCGCCTCGACCGACCCGACCGCGTCGGGGTGGCACCGTCCCACCCTCGTGGCGCTCGATCTGACGGCGAGGTCGGCGAGCGTGCTCTACCGCCCGACGTGGCAGCTCGAAGGGCTCGCGCTCTCCCCCGACGCCCGCCGCGCCGTCGTGATCGAGGGGTACTCGAGCGATCCGGACCTGTTGAGCGGCAGCGCGAAGGTCTTCGACCTCACGGCCGGCGAGGTGACCGATCCCTGGCCCGACCTGGAGACGATCGGCGTCGCCGCCTGGTGCGACGAGACGTCGCTGTGGTACGCGAGCTGCGAACGCATCGGCACGTCCTGCGGGCGGCTCGAGCTCGATGGCCGGCGGAAGGAGGTCTGGCGCGGCGACGCGTTCGTCGGCCCCGACGTGACCAAACCCGCGTGCACGGTCGCGGGCGGCGGCGCCGTCATCCTCACCACCCACCAGGCCCACGGCGTCGCACCCGAGCTCGCGCGCTTCGATCATGCGACCGGCTCGTGGATCCGCCTCACCGGGTTCAACGACGACCTCACGCGCGACACGGTCTTCCCCGACGTCCGCGCGATCACGTGGCGCGCGCCGGACGGACTGGAGATCGACGGGCTGCTGATGACGCCCTCGGGGACCGAGAGGCCGCTGCCGCTCCTCACGCTGGTCCACGGCGGCCCGACCTGGTGCTGGAACGCCTACTTCTCCGTCTCCGAGCCGAACGCGGTCCTGCTCGCCGACGCCGGCTACGCCGTGCTGCTGCCGAACCCGCGCGGCAGCATCGGTCGCGGCCACGCGTTCGCCCAGGCGGTGATCGGCGATCCCGGCGGGAAGGACCTCGATGACGTGCTGGCCGGCATCGACCGCTGCATCGCCGACGGCGTCGCCGATCCGGACCGGCTCGGCATCTCGGGGCTCTCCTACGGCGGCTACATGGCCGGCTGGGCGATCACCCAGACCGACCGTTTCGGCGCGTCGGTGGCGCATTCGGTGATCTCGAACTGGATCTCGTTCCACCTGACGGCCGACATCGGCGCGTTCGACGAGATCGTGATGCCCGACGCGTGGGACGACCCGAAGGGCCTCTACGTCGAACGCTCTCCCGTGTACCACGCGTCGCGCTGCACCACGCCGACCCTGGTGACCCAGGGCGCGCTCGACATGTGCACGCCGGTCGGCCAGGCCGAGGAGCTGTACCGCGCGATCGCGGCGACCGGCACCGACGTGGAGCTGGTCGTCTATCCGCGCGAGGGCCACCTGCCGTACGAGCGCGAGCACGCGCTCGACCAGATCGTCCGGACGCAGGCCTGGTTCGACCGGTACCTGCGCGACGGCGCGACGGGAGGGGACCGAGCATGACCGCGGGGCCGACCACGATGCGGGCGGTCCGGCTGCACGTTCCCGCGGGGCCCGAGGCCCTGGTCCTGGAGCGGATCGAGACGCCTCGGCCCGACGAGGGCGAGGCGCTCGTGCGCGTCCACGCGGCCGCGCTCACCCGCGACGAGCTGTCCTGGACCTTCGACCGCCTGCCCGCGATCCCGTCCTACGAGCTCTCCGGCGTCGTCGCCGACCTCGGGCCGGGGACCACGGACGTCGCGGTCGGGGACGCCGTGTTCGCGCTCACGCAGGGCGGCGTCGCCGCCGAGTTCGCGGCGGTCGCCATCGAGCTGCTCGGACCGAAGCCCTCAACGCTCGACCACGTGCAGGCGGCGGCGGTGCCGCTGCCCGCGCTGAGCGCCTGGCAAGGGATGTTCGTGCACGGCGGGCTGGAAGCCGGACAGCGCGTGCTGATCTCCGGGGCGAGCGGCGGCGTCGGGAACCTCGCGCTGCAGCTCGCGCATCACCGCGGCGCCCACGTGATCGCGATCACCTCCGCCGAGCGGGCGGAGCGGGCTCGGGCGCTCGGCGCCGACGAGGTGGTCGCCGCCGCCGACCTCGACGCGCTCGCGCCGGTCGACCTGGTGTTCGACACGATCGGCGGCGAGCTGCTCGCGCGCTCCCCGACCTTCGTCCGAGGAGGTGGCAGGGTCGTCACGGTCGCCGAGGAGCCGCCGGCCGGTGTCGATGCGTTCTACTTCGTGGTCGAGCCGGACCGCGGCCAGCTCGCCGAGCTGGCTCGGCTCGCCGACGACGGCCTGCTCCGGCCGGAGATCGACTCGGTGTTCCCGCTGGACGAGGCGCGCGCCGCGTTCGAGCGGAGCATGGCGCCCGGCAAGCGAGGCAAGGTGGTGATCCGTGTCGAGGACTAGTCAGGCGAAGGGGGAGGCGTTCCGTGCGCTGCACGCGGGCGCGCCGTTCGTGATGCCGAACCCGTGGGACGCCGGGTCCGCCCGCGTGCTCGAGGCGCTCGGGTTCCCGGCGCTCGCCACGACGAGCTCCGGCTTCGCGTTCACGCTCGGACGCCGCGACGGACGCGTGACGCTCGAGGAGATGGCCGGCAACGCGGCGGCGATCGATGCCGCCACCTCCCTGCCCGTTTCGGTGGACCTCGAGAACGGCTACGGGCCCGATCCCGAGCACGCGGCCGCCGCGATCCGGCGGGTCGCCGAGGCCGGCGCCGTCGGCGGCTCGATCGAGGACTTCGATCGCGACGAGCGCCGCCTGTACGAACCGGCCCACGCGACCGAGCGGATCTCCGCCGCGGCCGAGGCCGCCCACGGCGTCGGCTTCCCGTTCACGCTCACGGCCCGCGCCGAGAACCACATCCGGGACGTCCCGGACCTCGACGACACGATCGCGCGGCTCCTCGCGTACGAGGCCGCAGGCGCCGACGTCCTGTTCGCGCCCGGACTCCGCACGCCGGAGGAGATCGGCACCGTGTGCTCGGCGGTCACGAAGCCGGTCAACGTCCTGGCGCTGCGGGGCATGTCCCTTGCCGCGATCGTGGAGGCCGGCGCGCGACGGGTGAGCGTGGGCGGCGGCCTGACGTGGGTCGCCGTCGCCGCGATGGCGGATGCGGCGATCGCGCTGCGGGACACCGGCACGGCGCCGACGCCCTCGCCGACGCTCGCGCTGGAGGACTGGCTCGGGAGCTAGTCGGAACGGTCGCGTCACGCAGCGGACGTACCCGCGGCGCGACCTGCCGCGCGAACTCGAGGTGCAGGTGCTCGACTTCATGCGCCTGGAGTGGTCCGTGGACACGAACCCGAGGGCGATGATGACGCTCGGGGACGCCGGAGCCCTTCCGGGGATCCTGCGTTTCGACCGGAGCTGGTAGCGCTCGAACGAGTTGCGCATCCGCGGAACGGCGGGAACACTCGGAGGATGGCGCGGCGACCCCAGCACCAGGACCCCTGGAACGCGACGCCGGCATATCGCACCGACCGCCGCCGACCGGGGCGCGAACGTCGTCCGAGATGGACCCGCGGACGCACGCCCATGGACATCTTCGTCGCGATCTTCGGGGCGATCGTCGGCGTGGTCTTCCTGAGCGTGATGCTCGACTACCCCGTGTGGACGATGTGGGAGCGTTACCAGCTCGATCGCCACGGCGTGCTGACCGAGGCCACCGTGGTCAAGATCGAGCCGGAGGACACCGGCGGCGACGGGGGTGGCGACCCGACGCTCGATGTCCGGATCACCGCGTGCAACTGCGTGACGAAGGTCGACGCGGCCCACGACACGCATCCCGTCGGCTCCTCGATCCTGATCCGCTACGACCCGAACGACCCCACGCGTGCGATCGCCGTCGAGGATCCCCCCGAAGTGGACCCGATCGTCTTGCTCTTCATCGCCGGTGCGATCGTGTGGAGCGCCGTGTCCGCCTGGATCAAGCGCGGCGAGCGATCTGACGCCTGAACACATCCTCCTGCCAGGCTCGTTGTCTTTCGGCCGCGGCTGCGGCAGCATCTCCGGTACGAGAGGAAGGAGGTGGTCCGACTGCATATATGGCATGAGACCCTCGAGGTGACCGGCTGCTGAGCCGTCCCTCGCGGGCCGGGCCACCGCCCGCCCGCCTGCTGGGCGAACCGGCAGAATCCAACCCAGGTCACCGACCTCGCGTGCTCCGGCCTCGTCTCACCGGACGAAGCCTCTGATCCAGAGGATGGAGAAGTGCCCGCGGGGCGTTGACGTACCGAACGGACCGGACCCGACGGGTCCGGTCCGTTCCCGTTCCGCCCTCGCACACCCCGGGTTTGCGTCCCCGACGTGCTTGCTGCTTCGATAGTCGGCGTCGGAGAGGGAGAGGAGGGCCGTGGACCGCAGGCGATCGATCGTGCGCGCGGGAGCGCTCCTCGTCGCGCTCCTCGCGGCCGGCCTGTGGGCCGCGCCCGCCGCGCTCGCCCAGGACGGCGGCACCACGGCCGGCAACACTCAGGTCGTCTTCGACGGGAAGCTCGACGTACCCGCGGGCCAGACGGTCGAGAGCGCCGTGATCTTCAACGGGCCGGCGACGGTCGAGGGCACGGTGCAGAAGTCGCTGGTCGTGTTCAACGGCAGCGCGGTGATCTCGGGCACCGTGAACGGCGACGTGGTGGTCTTCAACGGCGACGTCGCGCTGCGCAAGGGCGCCCGGGTGGTCGGCGACGTCTACGCGCAGGATCCGCCGGTGGTCGCGCCGGGCGCGACCTTCGAGGGCCAGCACAAGGGCATCTCCGGTGGCTGGAACATGCGGGGCTTCGGCTTCGCCGGGCGCTTCGCGTGGTGGGTCGGCTTCACGGTCTCCACGCTGGTCCTCGGCCTGATCCTGCTAGGCATCGCCCCGGCGGCCGACGCGGCGATCGCCCGGACCACCCGCCAACGGACCGGCGCCTCGATCGGCTTCGGCGCGCTGGCGTTCTTCCTGCTGCCGATCGTCGCGATCGTGCTGATGGTCCTCCTGGTGACGCTCCCGCTCGGGCTGTTCCTGCTGCTGGCCCTCCCCCTGGTCTACACGGTTGGCTACGTGGCCGCCGCGCACGCCCTCGGCCGCCTGCTCGTGAAGCCGCCGGCCTCGCGGTTCCTCGCGTTCCTCGCCGGGATCGGGATCCTGCGAGTGGCCGCGCTGATCCCGGTCCTCGGCGGCCTGACGTGGCTCGCCGCGTCGATCTTCGGGCTCGGCGTGCTCTGGATGGCGGCGCGCCCCGCGAGGGAGCCCAGCCCCGCCGAGGTCGCGCCGCCGCCTCCCCCGCCGGTCCCCGCCCCGAGCTGAGGTTCCGATGGACGCGGACGCGATCGCGAAGACGCCGGCGCCGGCCGCCGCCGCGCATCGGCGGCGCCGGCCGAGCGGCTCTCCGCCGCCGCTGCCCAAGCAGATCGGCTCCACCGGCTGGATCGGGCTGATCCTGCTGCTGGTCGTCGTGGTGACCGGCTGCTGGTGGCTCCGCATCAACCCCGACCCCCTCGACCGCCTGGACGCGGCCGTCACCGACGTGGTCACCAGCGTCCGGGTCGGATGGCTGGAGGCGGTCGCGCGCCAGATCCATACGGTCGGTTCCCGCGTCGGGTTCCTGGCGCTCGCCATGCTGCTGCTCGGCGCGACCGCGTGGTTCCGTCGCTGGCGGCATCTGGTGATCTGGATGGTCGCGCTCGCGATCGCCGGCGCCGGCCTGCAGGGTCTGGAACTCCTGTCGCTGCGCACCCGTCCGTTCGGGATCACGCAGCTCGCCACCTGGGAGGGCTACGCGACCCCGTCCATCCCGATCGGCGCGGTCGCGATCCTGGGGATCGGCGCGTCGTTCATGCTGGTCGTCCCCGGCCGCCCGCGCCTGTGGGCGAAGATCGCGACCGCCGCGGCGATCGTGGTCGGTGGGTTCCTGCGGATCTACCTCGGCGTCGACCACATGACCGACGTGCTGTTCGGCGCGATCGTGGGCGTCGCGATCCCGCTGGCCGCCTTCCGGGCGTTCGCTCCGAACGACTCGTTCCCGGTGCGCTACGGGGCCCGCGGGAAGACCGCGCACCTCGACGTCACCGGCCTGCGCGGCGAGGCGATCCGCACCGCGCTCGCCGACCAGCTCGGCTACACGGTCCACGAGATCAAGCCGGTGGGGCTCGAGGCGTCGGGCGGCTCGACGCCGCTGCGGATCTCCGTCACGGACGAGGAAGGCCGCGACCGGCAGGTGTTCGCGAAGCTCTACGCGAAGAGCCACGTGCGCGCCGACCGCTGGTACAAGCTGGGCCGCCGGATGCTCTACGGCTCGCTCGAGGACGAGACCCCGTTCGGGACCGTGCGGCGGTTCGTGGAATACGAGGACTACACGCTGCGCATGCTCGGTGAGTACGGGTTCCCCACGCCGGCCGCGCTTGGGATCGTCGAGATCACGCCGGAGCGCGAATACCTGATCGCGATGGAGTTCTTCGAGGGGGCGGTCGAGATCGGCGAGGCCGAGATCGACGCGACCGTGGTCGACCAGGGGCTGGCGATGATCCGCCGGATGTGGGACGTGGGCGTGGCGCACCGCGACATCAAGCCAGCGAACCTGATGGTGCGTGACGACCAGCTGAAGCTGATCGACGTGTTCTTCGTCCAGGTGCGACCTTCGCCGTGGCGCCAGGCCGTGGACCTCGGGAACATGATGCTGGTCCTCGCGCTCCGCACCGACGCCCGCACGGTCTACGACGCGGCGCTCCGATACTTCACGCCCGACGAGCTCGCCGAGGCGTTCGCCGCGACCCGCGGCGTCGCGAGCCCGACGCAGCTCCGCCAGCAGATGAAGCAGGACGGACGCGACCTGCTCACCGAGTTCCGGGCGATGGCGCCGGCGCGCCAGCCGATCGCGGTGCAGCGCTGGAGCATCGGCCGCGTGGCGCTGATCCTGACATCGGTGCTGGTCCTGTTCCTCTTAGGGCTGACCGGCTTCGGGCTGCTGTTTCCCTCACGCGGCACGGTCACGACGCCCGCGTGCGGCACCTCCCAACCGATGCAGCTGATGGCCCAGGCGGTGCCCACCGCCACGAAGCTACCCTGCGTCGCCGACCTGCCGGTTGGCTGGTCGGTCGGGAACGCCGAGACGATCGGTGGTCGCTCGACGTTCACGGTCGGCGTCGGCGACGGCTCGGGGAGCCCCGTCATCGTCGTGCTGACCGAGACCTGTCCGCCGCCGGTCGAGGGGACACAGACGATCGAGTTCGACGGCGGGTGCGTGACGTACACGGCGACCGTCGACGGTCCCAGCGTGCCGTCGTTCTATCCGGATTCGGGGCTGTCGTTCGTGCCGCGCCAGGACCTGGTGGCCGCGGTGGCGCAGAGCGATCAGGTGCTCTGCGGCGCGTTCGCGCCCGCGTGCCCGTAAGCCGGGAGCGCCGACCAGCCGAACTACACTTCGAGAGCGATCCAGCCCCCGTAGCTCAGTGGAGAGAGCAACGGTTTCCTAAACCGTGTGTCGCAGGTTCGATTCCTGCCGGGGGCACCGCCCGAACCCGCTCGGTCGACGACTGGGCGTTCACCCTCATCCGTGTGGCTGACCGTCGAACGGGACCGCGAAGTCTTGGTAGGTGTCCTTCCCCACGTCGCTCGGGAGATAGGTGATCCGCACGCCCAGATCGGCCGGGCGCACGTCGGGCCGCTGATCGCTCCACGCGTGCAGCGACCGCTCGACCAGCTGCCACTCAGCGCCGTCGATCTGCCCGTCGCCGATCTTCACGAACGCCTCCTGGTGGGCGGGCTCGGTCCGCAGGGTCAGCTCCGGACACCGCGCCGCGAGTGCTTCCGCCTCGTCCGGCGGGACGGGACGGCACCACTCCATCGGACCGTCGCTGTCCTCGCTGACCTCCCCCCAGTAGATGCAGAAGAACGCGCCGGCGCGTCCCGGGACCTGCGGGAGCTCGTAGTGACGGAGCAGGGCGATGAACTCCTTGCCGAACGCCCATGCCTGATCCCGGCCCGGGACGTTGCGCTTCAGGCACAGCAGGCTGCGCTCGGGGATCTCCCTCGTGCCGACCTCGTACATGACGGACCTCTTTCCGCTCAGTTCGTCGATCAGCTGTGCGGCGAGCGTGCGGCGGGCCGAGTGCTCGTCCTCGGTCGCGGCCCAGAACCCGCGGACGCGCTCCGCCGCCTGGGCCGGCTCGAGCGGCAGGATCGCCTTGATCTCCGCCAAGGGGACCTGCAGCTGGCGCAGCGCCGCGATCAGTCGCGCCTGCTCGAGCTGGCCGGGCTCGTAGAAGCGGTAGCCGGTGTCCTCGTCCACCCGCGCCGGCGGAAGGAGACCCAGCCCGTCGTAGAGCCGCAGCGCCTTGGGTGAGAGCCGCGAGCGCCGGGCGAACTCCCCGATGCTCATCAGGGCCACGTGCTCGCTCTTCATCCCACGTATCAGTCTGCGGCTTGCCCCAAGGTCAAGGTCAAGCCGTCACGAGCGGTGCGTCTCAGCTGGCGGCGCCGAACCACGTGGCGAGCGCCGCCCGCAAGCCCAGATCGGTGCCCTCCCCAACCCAAGCCACGTAGCCGTCCGGACGGATCAGCACGGCGGTCGGTGGACCGACGACGCCGAGGACCGGGAGTTCCCACGGTCCGTCGCTGTGGGCGTCGACGAGCCGGACCCGGTCCGTCCATCCCGTGATGCCGATTCCCCCCGACACGCCGAGGTTCAGCAGCACCGGCTTGGCGGGATGCAGGAGTTCGAAGACGCGCGTCGGCCCACCCGCGGTCGTGATGTCCAGATCCGGCATCCGCCGGCCCAGCAGCGGATGTCCCTCGCCGAGGTCGTAGTGGATGTCGAGTCCCGAGATCATCCCCGCGAGCAGCGTGCGAGGTTCGTCCAGACCCGCGATGTCCGACACGATGTCCACGAGCGCCTTGACGCGGTCGTCGTGGCGCTGCAGCACGGTCTGCGCCATCGTGTACTGCAGCGCGCGGGCGGCCACCGGGTGTCGCTCGTCGTGGTAGGTGTCCAGCAAGCTGTCCGGAGAGGTCCCCCGGACGACCTGCGCCAGCTTCCATCCCAGGTTCACCGCGTCCTGCACACCCAGGCTCAGGCCCTGTCCGCCCGCCGGGGAATGGACGTGGGCCGAGTCGCCGGCGAGCAGGACCCGGCCGGCGCGGTAGGCCACCGCCTGGCGGGTCATGTCGGTGAAGCGCGAGATCCACGTGGCGTCGTGGACGCCGAAGTCGGTCCCGAAGACGGCGAGCAGCGCCTCGCGCAGATCTTGCAGGGTGGGCCGATCGCCCGTGCGCAACTCCTTCTCCGAGACGACGATGCGCACCGTCCTGCCGTCCTCCAGGACGTGGAGACCGTGGACGCCGATCGCGTCGTAGCGAACGCCCTTCGGCGTCTCCCCCGTCACCTCGGCCTCTGCGATCAGGGCGCTCTTGGTGGCGTCCCATCCGGCGAAGTCGATGCCCGCGGTCTTGCGGACCACGCTCCGCCCGCCGTCGCAGCCGACGAGGTACTCCGCGCGCAGCGATCCACCACCGGACAGCGCGACGTCGACGCCCGTGTCGCCCTGCGCGAAGCCTGTCACCTCGGTGCTCCGGTAGATCCGCACCGGCAGCTCGGCGACCCAGGCGCCCATGATCCGCTCGATCTTGTTCTGGAAGATCCCCAGCGAGTAGGGATGGCGGGTCGGGAAGTCGCTCATGTCCAGCTGCTTCGCGCCGAACATCAGGGCCTGGACGACATCGCCCTCGGCGAGGAAGCGATCGACGACGCCGCGCTGATCCAGCACCTCGATCGTGCGCGCGTGGAAGCCGCCGGCGCGCGAGTCGGCGAGCTCGTCGTCGGGACGCCGCTCCACGATCGCCACGTCGACGCCGGCCACGGCCAGCTCGGCGGCGAGCATCTTCCCCGCCGGCCCGCCGCCGGCGATCACGACGGCATGCCCGTTCATCTCCCCTCCCACGTCGAGCTTCGACCAGGAACTGTGCACCAGCACCCCCGGGTTGCCGCAAGCCCCTTGGGCTGCCGTATGGTGGAAGGAGAGGGTTCGGCCTCGTTGGGATCATGCTCCTTCGTCAGAACGAGCGTGGAGCCCTTCCGGTGGGTATCGCCGGACCCTGGCCGAGGAACCCTCCGACATCGTGCCCTTCGTGCGTCTCTCGTGCCTCAGGGATGCCGAAGGATCCGATGAGCAGGGCCGCCGCGAGGCCGACGGCAGCGGTCTTCCTGCGCCGTGCGGGCCGAGCGTCCTCGTGCATCCGTCTGATCAGCTGCTGCCGCGCGCGGCTCTCGACGCCGTCGTCGAGCGGTTCCAACGGCCCCGCGGTCACCCGAGCCAGGGCCCTTGCCAGGAGCGCGTCCGTCAGGTCGGGATTGATCGCCAGCACGGGTCCGTGCAGGTACGTCCCGATCACGTTCCCTTGGGTTGCCCCCTCGCCGTGGTCGCGCCCGTCGTTCCCGTGGCCTCGGGGTACGGTCGCCAAGGGCGTCGCGGCGGACCCAAGCGTCGTTCGGCCGGCATGGTTCTCGAAGCCGAGCAGCTCGAACGTCCGCCCCCACAGACGCGCCGTGCCTCGAACCCGGCCGACGATCCGCCCGTTCCCAGCCCGGGTCTCGACGTCGAGGACCCCGAGGCCGGGGATCTCCCGATCGTCGGCGAGGACGTACCGCGCTCCCAAGAGCTGGAAGCGCTCCGACCTCGGGGTCACGGTCCGCCACTCGCGCACGTCGTGAGCCGAGCACGGCCCGGCGGAACTCGAGCATCGCTGTGTAGGTCGCCATGACCGCAACATGGTCGCCGGTGCCCGTCATCATCGCGGCACGCTGAA
>DATHCP010000043.1:0-4500 GCA_035490535.1 Actinomycetota bacterium | reverse complement strand
CGCGAACCTGCCGAACGGGGTCGAGATGGTGATGCCGGGGGACAACGTCGAGATGACGGTCGAGCTGATCGCTCCGATCGCGATGGAGGAGGGCCTGCGCTTCGCGATCCGCGAGGGCGGCCGCACCGTCGGGGCCGGCCGTGTCGTGAGCATCGTCAAGTAGGCCGGTCTCACGTAGCGAAGCGATAGACCGAAGAAGAGGACGCGATGGCGAAGAAGGAAGGCAACCGGCCGAAGATCACGCTCGCGTGCACGGAGTGTCGGCGCCGGAACTACAACACGGTGAAGAACCGGGTGAACGACCGTGACCGGATCGAGCTGAAGAAGTACTGCCGCTGGGAGCGCAAGCACACCCTGCACCGCGAGACCCGGTAGGGCGCCTCACCGGTCCGAGATCGCGCGCTCGAGCGACGGCGCCTCATCGCCGACCCCGCTGGGCGGTTCCGCGCTGACGAGCCACTGCGGCGTCAGTATGTCGCTGCTGAGGGGCACGCCGCTCACGAGCGATCATCGGTGACGGGGACCGCCGATCGGTCGGCTGGCTCTCGTCTCGACCTGGACCCAGGAGCGACCGCTACGAAGAGCAGTATCAGCAGCGAGATCACGGTGACGGCAACCCCACGTCGCCAGCCGGGCGGCTCGTAGCGCAGCTCGATCTCGTGCGCGCCGGCCGGCACGAACACGGCGACGCCGGCGTGGTCGGCGTCGACCAGGGGTGCCGGCGCGCCGTCGAGCGTTGCGACCCAGCCGTCCTGGAGGGCGTCGGCCACGACCACGTAGCCGTCGCCGGCGGCGCTCACCCCGATCCGGATCCGTTCGTCGCCGTCCTCGCGGATGTCCAGGCGGGCGCCGCGGCCGGAGGCGGCCGGACCCGGCGCGCTCAGCACCACGGTGTCGGGCGGGATCGGCCGGGCGAGGGCGGCGATCCGCGCCGCGCGATCCGCGATCACGATCGCGTGCGAGGCCCAGCGGATCCGCGGCAGGGCCCGGAGCCGTTCGTAGACGAGGGCCCCATCGGTGCGCACCAGTCGCAGCCCGTCGTCGTCGGCCTCGATCAGCTGGACGGCCGGATCGCCGGTGGCGTCGGCGCCGAGGCGCACCGAGCCGGCCGCCGCTTCCAGCGAGATCCTCGCCGTGAGCGGACCGGGCGCCGCGGGATCGTTCGTGGCGTCGGCCTCGGGCACCGCGATCGCGAACGTCCCCGCCGTCTCGTCCGCCGGCAGGCGCCGGGTCCCGTCGGTCAGCGGTGCTCCGGCGGCGTCGAGGATCTGGACCCGGAGGGACGCCGGGCCGGCGACGGCCGGCGGTTCCTGGAGCCACACGACCACCGCCCGCAGCGGGCCCCGCGGGATCGTCGCCTCGAGCGCCGCGCCGGCCGAGAGCGCGACCGTGCCGACCGGGGCGGTGACGGGAACGGTCCGCCCGATCACCGGCGGCTCCGGCGCGCTCACGAAGTAGCGCACCGCGAGACGGTCGAGGATCGGCGAGCTCGCCACGGCTCCGGTCGGATCGAGGATCGGCAGCGTGGGGCTCCGGTCGAACGCGTGCGGATCGACGGCCAGCACCAGGTCGCGCCAGGTCTCCGCGAAGAAGGAGTGCGCCGTGAGGGCGCGGATCCCGTAGTAGGTGGTCGTGCCCGGCGACATCGCGATCCCGCCCGAGGCGATCCGGTCGTGCCCGAGGTGCCGTTCGAGGTAGGTGTGCGTGGGCGTCGAGGGATAGAACTCGTCGAGGGGGATCCGGGGCCAGAACGGCAGGGTGAACGCCAGCGCCTCGAACGCGATCAGCACCGGCACGGTCCACGGCAGCAGCCGGCGCACGCGGACCTCGCGAGGAGCGAGCAGCACGAGGGCGAGCGTCGCTCCGCCGGCCCCGAGCGCGATCGCGGCGCCCGGCAGCAGCGATCCGTGCGCCCGCGCGGCCAGGCTCCACGCCCAGACCGCGCCGAGCACCACCAGGGCGCCGAACGCGATCCATACGATCCGTGCACGCCGGCGATCCTCGGCCCGGCGTCCTGCCGCCTCCATCCCGATCGCCGCGAGCGCCGCGAGGAGGAAGCCGAAGACCGAGCGCATGCGCCCGATGAAGTTCGTGTCGAACAGCGGCAGCCGCTGCAGGAGCCACAGCAGCGGCCCGCCGAGGAACAGCAGCATCGCCGCGACCGCCGCTCCGGCCCACAGGAACGTTCGGGCGCCGCGCGCGACGGTGAGCTCGCGGCCGCGCGCCGCGGCGACCGCGATCAGCACCAGGGCCGAGGCGCCGATGAAGCTCTGCAGCTCGATGTAGTTGATCGCGCCCCAGTAGGACCTCCGCAACGGCGAGCCCAGCGCGTCGGGGAACGCCAGCGTCAGGATCGCGTGGAGCGGCAGGTGGTCGCCGGCGGTCTGCTGCCGGTAGGCCAGGTCGATCAGTCCGAGGCGGTGCAGGAACGGCAGGAGCTGGATCGCGGCGACCCCGACGGCCAGCACGGCCGCCACCGCCAGGAACGCACCGGTCCGCCGGCGTGCGGCGGCCGCGGGCTCCCGCTCCGCGACCAGGCGCACCGCCGCGTAGATCGCCGCGGCGATCACGGCGTACCCGGTCACGCTCGGGAAGCCCTCGAACAGCATCACGGCCGCGATCAACGTGATCGGAAGGGCGGCGCGGAGCGTTCGGCGGTCGATCGCGAGCTCCACCGCCCAGAACAGGGCCGGGATCAGCGCGCCGACGTGCGTCTGCGGCCAGTTCGTCCACACGACCTGGAAGCCGCAGAACGCGTAGACCAGGCCGCCGACCATGCCGGCCGTCCGGCCCAGGCCGATCCGTCGCAGGAACAGGAACGTCGCACCGATCGCCACCGCGAGCTCCAGAAGCTTCGCGATGCCGGGCGCGTACCACAGCGGCATGACCCAGTACGGCAGGTTCAGGGGCGACAGCACGCCGAAGTCGGGGACCGATCCGAGCGGTGAGCCGCCGGAGGGATCGGCCGCCCACAGGGGGAGGTGCCCGGCGAAGAGCTGCCGGCGGAACTCCGCGCGCATCGGCAGGTAGCCGTCGACCGTATCGCTCACGAACGGGTTCTGGGCCACGAACCCCTCGGGCGCGGTCGCCTGCCACGGGGCGCGGCCCAGGACCAGGTCGGCCGCGGAGAACGAGCGGATCCCCAGCAGGGGCGTGCCGATCGCGACGACCACCGTGACGACGACGACGCCGAGGATCCACGCGACCTCGCGATCGTGTCGCCGGCGCCGCGCCTCGCGCTCCGTCCGGCTCATCGCGCGAGCGTGGTGCGGCTCTTCGCGAACGCGATCATCACCAGCTCGCCGAGCATCGTGACCAGCCGGTGCACGAGGGACGCCACGATCACCGGCCCGGCGCCGGTGGGGGAAGCCACGGTCGCGATCAGCACCGCCTCGCGCACGCCGATCCCCGAGGGGAACGGCACGGCGAGGAACCCAACGGTCCACGCGGCGGCGAAGGCCGGCACGGCGGCGACCACCGGATCGGCGGCGTGCAGCGACCCCGCCAGCACGGCGAAGCCCGCGCCGCTCCACACCAGCGTCCAGACGCCCCAGCCGTACGCACGCAGGATCGCGCCTTGCGACGGCACGTCCTCGGGCGAGCCGCGCTTGAGCCGGCGGGAGATCACCCCGAGCACCCACACCATCCAGGCGCGTCGCAGCGGGATCACCAGCAGCAGGCCGAGCGCGGCCAGGAGGCGCACGCCGACCGACAGGTGCACCCCGAGCAGGGCGAGCAGCGCGCCGACCGTGCCGCCGGCCGCGACCTGGGTGAGCGCGTGCACCGGGAACGCGGTGGTGGCCTGCGCGAGCGAGACGTCGGCGCTGCGCGACAGGCCCACCTGGCCCACCGCCTGCCAGATCGCGCCGGGCACGTACTTGCCCAGCTGCGAGGTGTAGAACGCCTGCGCCAGCGCGCGGTCGGAGCCGCGTCCGTCGAAGAGCGCGACCCATCCTCGCGAGGCGCCCGCCAGGCCGGCCAGCACCAGCACCTCCGCGGCCACGACGGCGGTCCATCGCGGGAACGCGTGCTCCTGCGAGCGGTTCCACGTCTCCCGGAACGCGATCACCATGAACGCGATCCCGAGCACCCCGAACGCGATCCGCAGCGCGAGACCCAGGCGCGCCCGCCGCTCGCTCACGCGTCGCGCCCCGCGAGCACCACGAGCCCGGTCCCGTGCTTGCCGCCCGTGAAGCCGCGCTGGATCCAGCGGAACGGCGCGGTGGCCACGCGCGAGAGCCGTCCGAGCGCGTTCGGCATCTGCAACGACCGCCCGCTCGCCGCGGTCCGCTCGTCCATCGGATCGGCACGGCGTCGGTCGCCGCGCGCGAACAGGTTGCGCGACCGTTCGAGCGCGTTGCCGAGGGGGAAGCCGTACGTGGAGATCACGGGCACGTCGAAGCCCGTCGAGAGCAGGAGCGTGCGCATGTCGAGGGGGTCGTAGCGTCGGTAGTGGCCGACCCGGTCGTCCCACGGGCCGAAGCGCCGCTGGAACGCCGG
>DATHCP010000042.1:0-11439 GCA_035490535.1 Actinomycetota bacterium | reverse complement strand
ATCGTCAGACCCGAGCAGTCGAACCCGACACTCGGATCGGCCGATCCGAACACGTACGGCGCGCCGACGACCGACGCTGCCGCGGAGATCGCGATCTGCGCGGCCGAGGCGTTCGCGGGCGGCGGCGGTGCGGTGGGAACGTCGGCCGGCGGGCCGCTGATCCCGTTCTGCTCCTCGAGGGCGGCCTGCCGGGCCGCGGCCTCCTGCGCGGCGATCGCGGCGAGGTACTGGCTGCGCTCGGACTGGAGCTGCATCGCGAGCTGGCGTTGCTGCGCGAGGTTCGCCTGGATCTGCTCGCGCTGGGACGTCATCTCGGCCAGGTGCGACTGTGCCTGCGAGACGGCCTGCGCGTACTGCTGCGCGGCCCAGGTGGCGAGCTGCCCGGCGGCGTCGGCCTTCGTGGCCAGATCAGCGTCGGACTGGGCGATCGCCCCCATGAACTCGAGCTTGTCGGAGAACTCCGTGAAGCTCTGGGCCCCGAGGAGGACGTCGAGGGACGAACCCATCCCCGTGTACGTGTTCACCGCCGATTCGGCCAGTTGGGCGCGGGCGGTCGCGGCCTGCTTCTCGGCCGCGTCCTTCATCGCCTTCGCGTCGGCCAGATGCGACTGCTCCTGCTGCAGTTCGACCTTCGCCGTGTTCCACCGCTCGACGGTCGCCGCGAACTGGTTCTCCAGCTGCGCCAGCTGCTGCTTCGCGTTCTCGACCTGTTGTTGGGATGGCGCCGCGGTGGAGGCGGTGGTGAGGGCGAACACGACGGTGGGGACGACGACGATCGCGGCCAGGAGCAGCCGCCTCAGCCTCGTCGTGGTGCCGGTCATCGTCCTCCGGGGTCGGGATACGCCGAGGGCTCGGTGGTCGTCACCGAGCCCAAGCGTTCGATCACCCTAGCCATGGGATCGCAGGGGCGTCAAACACCCCTCGAACGCGTGTTCGGAGGCGCTCACGGGCTCGGAACGCGTCGAGGGCGGCCGCGCTCCGCGGCCGCCCTCGCTCGCTTCGGGTCGGGACGGCGGGATTTGAACCCGCGACCTCAGCGTCCCGAACGCTGCGCGCTACCAAGCTGCGCCACGTCCCGAGGTCCCGATGATAGCTCGCGCGTTCAGGCAGACGCCGGGCGCCGGACCAGTTCGAGGACGGTCGCCGTCGGGCGGCACCAGAAGCGGAAGGGCGCGAATTTGCTCGTGCCGAGCCCCGGCGAGGTGTACAGCACCGCCGAACCCATCCGGAAGAGCCCCGCGACGAGGCGACGGGGCATCGAGCAGTTCGTGACCAACGCGCCGACGATGGGAAGACAGACCTGGCCCCCGTGGGTGTGGCCGGCCATCAGGAACTCGTAACCGAGCGACGCGGTCTCGGGGGCGGAGTCCGGCGAATGCATCACCGCGACCCCGAAGCGCTCGAGCGAGCGGCGCGGGGCGATCCGCAGATCGTGCCGTTGGATGTGCGCGTCGCCCAGGCCCAGCAGCTCGACCGGCAGGCCGTCGAGGTCGACGAGCTGGCGCGTGTTCGTCAGATCGTTCCATCCGTCGGCGCCGAGACGGGCGACGAGCTGTGGCGCGTTGCCGGGCCGTGGACGCGGACGCTTGAGCTGTTCCTCGCCGAAGTAGCTGAAGTAGTTCCGCGGCCGCGGCGCGTAGTAGTCGTTCGAGCCCAGGACGAACCACGATGCGAGCCGGCCCCGGACCGGTCGCACGCCGCCGACCGCGGCGTCCA
This sequence comes from Actinomycetota bacterium, assembly GCA_035490535.1. Lineage (GTDB taxonomy): Bacteria > Actinomycetota > UBA4738 > UBA4738 > HRBIN12 > AC-51. The sequence goes on along the minus strand of DATHCP010000042.1, from coordinate 9,723 downwards.
CCGCCTCCGGCTCCGCGAGGAAGTCGCCGGTCACGACCGTGACATCGGCCGGCGGCAACGTGGCGAGGAAGCGAGACTTCTTGGGGTCCTCGCGAACGAAGTGAAGATCCGACAGGTGCAAGATCGACAGGCGCTCGGGGCCGTCCGATGGCAGGATGGCCACCCGATAGCGGCGCAGCCGGTACCAGCTCCGCTCGATCGCGACGCCGTAGATCACGCACGCGGCGCCGGCGAGCACGATCGCGAGCAGACCGACGAGCACGGGCACGAGGAAGGAGTGTACGGGTGGCCGGCACGTTGAAGGAGCAGCTGCATCAGGAGATCACCGACGCCCTCCGCGCCGGCGACAAGATCCGGCTCGGCGCGCTCCGGCTCCTGTCGGCCGCCGTCACGAACCGGGAGAAGGACGAACGGCGTGAGCTCACCGACGACGAGGTACGGGCGGTCGCCGGCAAGGAGATGAAGAAGCGCGCGGAGGCGATCGAAGCCTTCGAGGCCGCAGGGCGCCAGGAGCTCGCTGACAAGGAGCGCGCCGAGCGCGAGGCGATCCAGGCCTACGCCCCCGCCCAGCTCGGCGAGGAGCAGGTGGACGCGCTGATCGACGAGGCCGTCGAGGCCACCGGCGCCGCCGGTCCGCGGGATCTCGGCAAGGTGATGGGCGCCGTCATGGCCACGGCGAAGGGCGCCGTCGACGGCGCGGTCGTGCAGCGCAAGGTCCGGGAGCGGCTCGGCGGATCGTGAGCCTCAGTGCCCGCGGGGGCTCGGGCTCCCGGTTGGGCTCGGGGACGGGGATGCCGAGGCGCCGACCACCAGCTGGACCGAGCTGCCCTCATCAACCACGGTGCCGGCGGCCGGATCCATCGAGAGCACGACGCCGACCTTCGAGGCGTTCGTCACGGTCTGCGGCACGACGTTCGCTACCACGTGGATCGCGCCCAGCTGCGACTGCGCGTCCGACAGCGACAGCCCGACGACGTCGGGCAGGGAGACCTTCGAGGCCACGCCGTCGCTGAGCGACAGCGTCACCACCGATCCTTGGACCGCCTGCGCGCCCGCGCTCGGGCTCTGCTCGACCACGGTGCCCGCCGGCAGGTACGAGCCGATCACCTGCGTGTCGATCTGGAAGCCCGCGGACTTCAGGATCTGACGCGCATCGTCCAGCGACTTGCCGACCACGTACGGCACGCTGATCAGCTGGGCGCTCGCGAAGTCCAGGGGCGGCAGCCCTTGCATCACCTGGAGCATGTACGCCTTCCAGATGGGCGCGGCGATCGAGCCACCGAACACGTCGTACCCCCAGTACTCCGACAGCGGGTACGGCGTGCCTTGGGAGCCGACCCACACGGCCGTCGTCACCTCCCGCGTGTACCCCGCGAACCAGACGTTCGTGTTGCTGTCGGCGGTGCCGGTCTTGCCGCGGATCGGCCACGGCCCCCAGCCACTCGCGAACACCGATGCGGCGGTTCCGTAGGTCACCGGACCCTTCAGCAGGTCGGTGACCAAGTTCGCGATCGACGGGGCGATCACCTGCGTGCAGTCCGGTCGCTGCCGGTACAGGATCTGGTCCCCCTTGCGGATCTCCGCCACGGCGTAGGGCACGCAGTGGACGCCTCCGTTGGCGAGCGTCTGATAGCCGGAGGCTTGGTCCAGCGGCGAGATGCCCACCGAGCCGGTGGCGAGCGAGCACACCGCCGGGAGCGTCGACGTGATCCCCATCCGGTGCGCGACGTCGACCACGTGCTCGGGCCCCACGTCGAGCATCAGGTGCGCGAACACGGCGTTCACCGAGTCCGCCGTCGCCGTGTAGAGGTTCATCGGGCCGGTGCTCGACCCCTCCGCGTTGATCACGACCCACGGCTGGCCGTTCGTCTCGCACCGCGGATCGTTGATCGCGCCCTGCACGCCCGAGTAGCTGGCGTACGGCGAGATGCCCTCCTCGAACGCGGCCGCGAGCAGGTACGGCTTGAACGAGGACCCCGGCTGGTGGAGCGTCGTGACGGTGTTGACCTGATCCTTGTTGTAGTGCTTGCCCGACAGCATCGTCTCGATCGCCCCCGTCGTGGTCTCGATCGACACGATCGCGAGGTCGGCCGGCGGCTTGTGCTCGGGGTGGGCGGGCGCCTCGGCCCACGGGAGGTCCGCGGCTTTCTGCGCGGCCTTCTGCCAGTTCGGGTTCAGGGTCGTGATGATCGACAGGCCGCCCTCGGAGAGCGCACGTGAGCGCTCGTCGCGGGTGGCGCCGAGCACCGAGTACCAGCCGTTCGGGTCGTCGAGGATCTGCTCCTTCACGTAGTCGACCATGAACGGCGGGTTCGGCAACTGGATCTGGCCGACGTTCCTCGCCAGTCCGAGCGGCGTCGCCTTCGCGGCGTCGCCGGCCTCGGCGCTGATGCCGCCGTTCGCGGGGCCAAGCGCGATCATCCGGTTCAGGACGTCGTTGCGGCGCAACCACGCCTTGTGGGGCCGCTCGAGCGGGTCGTAGTACGCCGGTGCGCGGATCAGCCCGGCGATCAGCGCCGCCTGGGGGAGCGTGAGCTTCGAGGGCGCCTCGTGGAAGTAGAACTGCGAGGCCGTTCCGATCCCGTAGACGTTGTTCCCGAGGTAGACCTCGTTCAGATACATCGAGAGGATCTTGTCCTTCGTGTAGGTCTGCTCGACCCGCATCGCCAGGGCGGCCTCCTGGAACTTCCGCGCGAAGGTGCGGTCGTTCGGATCGAGGCCCAGCGTGTTCTTCACGAGTTGTTGGGTGATCGTCGAGCCTCCCTGGACGACCTCGCCGCTGCGGAGGTTCGCGGCGATCGCGCGGACCAGCGAGTTCAGGTTCAAGGCCCCGTGCCGGTAGAACTCCGAGTCCTCGATCGCCAGGACCGCCTGCCGCGCGATCGGCGCGACCTCGTTCAACGGGACGATCTCGCGGTTGTCGAGGTAGACGCGGGCGAGGACGGTCTTGCCGTCGTTCGCGTAGATCGTCGAGCGCTGCGGGATCGGCGGGATCCGGGTGAACGAGGCGCCCTCCTCCTGGAGGCGCTTGTCGATCTTCTCGATCCCGTATCCGAGCCCGAGGAACGGCGGCGAGATCACGACCGCGGTCAGCCCGGCCGCGGCCGCGATCACGGGAACCAACAGCAGCAACGCGACCGGCTTGAAGGCCCATCGGTCGCTGAAGGCGGGTCGCGGGACCCGGCGGGCAGGTGGGGAGGTTCGCATCGAGATACCCGCCGAGGATACCCCGAGGTGCTCGGTAGCATGAAGGTCCCATGCCCCGGCTCCGCGCGGCCCTGCTGCTCTGCGTGTTCGCCGTGCCCCTGTGCGCAGCGCAGGCCGTCGACGCTCAGACGGACGCGCGGCCGAGCGTGGACATCGTCAAGGTCGAGGGCGCGCTCGACCGGCCCGTGACCTCCTACGTCAACGCGGCCCTGGACGCCGCCGAAGCGGCCCACGCCACGGTCGTCCTGGAGCTCGACTCCGCGGGCTCGATCGGTGAACCCGGGATCGCGCTGGCCGAGCGGGTCGCCACGATGCCGATCCCGGTGCTCGTCTGGATCGGGCCGGTGCCGGCGCGGGCCAGCGGCGCCGGGCTCCTGCTCCTGTACGCATCCTCGCTCCCCGCCGTGGCGCCCGGTTCGCAGACCGGTCCGCTGGATCCCATCGACCTGCTGCATCCGGACCGGACGCCCCCCGGGCTCGACGCGACGATCGACGGCTGGCTCCGTGCGCGCGGCCGCACGGTCGACCGTGCGGAGGAGGATCGGGCGCTCACCGCCCAGCAAGCGATCGACGGCGGGTTCGCGACGGTCGCGGCGGGCTCGGTGCTCGACCTGCTGAACCGGGTCGACGGGATGACGGTGCCGACATCGCAGGGGCCCGTCGTACTGCATACGAAGATCGCCGAGACCGACGCCCAGGCGCAGACCGGCGGCGTGACGATCCGTTTCCACGAGCTGGGGCCCGTCAAGCGCGTCGCCCACGGCGTCGCCGCACCGACGATGGTCTACCTGCTGCTGGTGTTGGGCCTGGCCTGCTTCGCGTTCGAACAGACCCAGCCCGGCTTCGGCTTCGCCGGCTTCGCCGGGGTCTTCCTGCTCGCGCTCGCCGTCTGGGGCATCACCTTCGTGCCGCCATCCTGGCTCGGGCTCGTCCTGCTGCTGCTCGGCGTCGGCGCGATGACGATGGACGTCCGGCTGCGTCGCTTCGGGGTGCTCACGTGGGCCGGGCTCGTCGTGTTCCTCGCCGGCTCGATCCTGCTGTACGCGGGCGTCGCGCCGGCGATCCGGGTCTCACCGTGGCTGATCGCGGCGACCACGATCGCGACGTTCCTGTTCTACGGCTTCGGGCTGACCGTCGCGACGCAGTCGCGCGACCGGATCGTCTCCACGCAGCGGGGGCTGATCGGGCTGACGGGCGAGGCCCGTGGCCGGCTGGCGCCCGACGGGCCGGTGGAGGTCAAAGGGGCGATGTGGCGAGCCCGGAGCCTTGGGCTTCCGATCGACCCCGGCACGAAGGTCCGGGTCCGTGGCGTCGACGGCATGGTCCTGAAGGTCGAGGCGGAGGCCGGCCCCGCCGAAGAGCGAGGAGTCTTGTCCGCCAGCGATTGACGAGGCCCGGGGGCCACCACGAGCTATGGCGATCCCGTGATCGGTGCCCTCGGACGAATCCCCACACCCGGTTCCGGGCGAAGAACGGGTATGGAGCTGGCGCGCTCGAGCTGGTGGGAGCAGGCGGCTTGCCGGGGCCACGACGCCGTCTACTTCTTCGCGCCGGCGTACTTCGAGAAGCGCGCCGAGAAGGACCGGCGCGAGGCGGTCGCGAAGGCGATCTGCGCGCGTTGCGCGGTCCGGGAGCCGTGCCTCGAATACGCCCTGCGGACCCGCGATCCCCACGGTGTGTGGGGCGGTCTCAACGAGATGGAGCGTCGCGCGATCCTGCGGGCCCGCGACGAGGACGAGCGCCGGGCCGGCTGAACGCGCCACGATCCGTGCGAGGATGCGCGCATGGATGACGAACGGATCCTCGCCCGGCTCGGCGAGCTCGGCCTGGAGCTCCCGGCGGTCACCCCTCCCGTCGCGGCCTACGTCCCCTGCGTCGTGCACGGCGCGACGGCGACCGTCGCCGGTCAGCTGCCGTTCGTCGAGGGCGCGCTGCTGAACCCCGGCACGGTCGGCGAGCACGTGAGCGTCGACGAGGGCGCCGCGGCCGCCGGCCGCGCCGCGTTGCTCGGCCTGGCGGCCTTGCGTTCCGGTCTCGGCGGTTCCTTCGCGCGGCTCGAACGCATCGTGCAGGTCACGGTGTTCGTCGCCACGGTGCCCGGCTTCGTCGACCATCCGAAGGTGGCCAACGGGGCGAGCGAGCTGCTGGGCGGGGTCCTCGGCGACCCCGGCGCGCACGCGCGGGTATCGGTCGGGGTCACGTCCTTGCCGCTCGGGGCCTCCGTCGAGGTCGCGATCACGGCCGCGGTGACACCCGCCTAGGCCTCCGTCGTTCCGCGCGGGAACCGAAGATCGCCCACGCGCCGCGTCACGCCCTGCCGGTCTAGGTACTCCGCGAGCGGCACCGCGTACTTCCGGCTGGTCCCCAGTGCCTCACGCAACGCGGCCACCGTCAGGCCGTCGGCGGCATGGTCGTGGGCCAGCTGGGTCGCGCGCGCCACGAGCGACGGCGCCACGACCAGCTCGGGGGAGATCCGCACGACCGTGCCGGCACGGCCGGCGGCGTCCAGGAGCTCGCGCGGGAACCCCGCGGCACGGAGCTCCTTCACGGTGGGCGGCTGCGCCTCGTGCTCGCCACCCACGGCGGCCACCAGCCGCCCGAGGTCCTCCGACCGAGCGTCGAGCCGGACCTCGTGCGCCCGGAGCCGGACGAGGTCGCCCCGCCGGTCCAGGAGCGCGTCGGCGACCAGGAGCTCCATGAGCGCGTCGGCGACCTCGCGCGGTGGGCGCACGCCGGCCGCGCGCGCACCGTCGAGGACGGCCGTCCGCGCGGCGGCGAGTGGAGCGCCCTCCTCGAGCGGGTGCTCCTGGTGATACGCGGTCAGGAGATCCGCGGCCGCCGCGGTCGCCGAGGCACGGACCGCGGGCGACACGCACCAGCCGCCGGCGTCGGCCGGCACCGCCAGGCCGGTGAGGGCGGCGACCTCGTCGGCGCGCACGGTTCCCCGCTCCTCGATCAGCAGAGCCGGGAACCCGTCGCGGTCCGCCGCGGCACGCCGCGCCAGGAACCCTCGGTGCCTCGCGTCGGCGGCCCGGGGCGGCGCCACGTCGAGGACGCGTCCGCCGCCGACCGTGATCCGCCGCCCGACCTCCCGGAGCACGAAGCGATCGCCGACGTCCAGGACCAGGGGCCGGGCGGTCCGGATCCGCACGAAGCGCTCCCCGTCGGGCCCATCGAGGAACCGGACCGCGGCTTCGGTCTCCGCCGAGCCCGCGTGCACCATGAACGCGCCGCGCGTCGGGATCCCCCGCGGCAGGTCGCGGACGGGCCGGATCGTGGCGTCGAAGACGGAGGTGGGGGCCCAGGCTCCGGGGACCACCAGGACATCTCCCCGGGCGATCCGAGCGCGGTCGATCCCCACCAGGTTCGCGGCGACGCGGGAGACCGGGCACGCCACGTCCTCGCGCTCCTTGTGCGTCTGGAGGCCGCGGATCCGGGCTCGTTCGCCGGTCGGCGCCGCCTCGATCTCCTCGCCGATCCGGAGGCAGTCGCCGACGAGGGTCCCCGTCGTCACGGTGCCGGCCCCTTTGATCGCGAAGACCCGGTCGACGAACAGCCGCGGCCGTGCGTCTTCCGGCGGAGGCGCCGTGCCCACGACCGCATCGAGCGCCGCGACCAGATCGGGCAAGCCCTCTCCGGTCTGCGCCGACACCGCGACGACCGGCGCCCCCTCCAGCGCGGTGCCGGCGATCCGCTCGCGCACCTCGTCCTCGGCGATCGCGAGCGTCCCGGCGTCGACCAGGTCGCGTTTCGTCAGGGCGACCACGCCGCCGGCGACCCCGAGCACGTCGAGGATCTCCAGGTGCTCCTCCGACTGCGGCTTCCATCCCTCGTCGGCGGCGACGACGAACAGCACCATCCGAACGGGGCCGACGCCGGCGAGCATGTTCCGCACGAACCGTTCGTGACCCGGAACGTCGACGAACCCGACCTCACGTCCGCTGGGGAGCGTGCACCACGCGTAGCCCAGGTCGATCGTCAGACCCCGCCGCTTCTCCTCGTCCCACCGGTCGGGGTCGATGCCGGTCAGCCGTACGATCAGCGACGACTTGCCGTGGTCGACGTGGCCGGCCGTCGCGATCACGCGCAGTTGACCGGCCACGCTTAGGCTCCGTCGTCGTCGGGGCCGCCCTCCAGGGCATAGAGCACGGCGCGCGCGAGGTCCTTCGTGCGGTCATCGGGAACCGTGCGCACGTCGAGCAGGACGTGATCTCCGCCGACCCGTGCGAACACCGACGGCGAGCCGGCGCGCAGGCGAGCGGCGAACGCGTCGGGATCCCTCACGCGGAGGCGCACCCCCCAGGAGGGCAGCGATCGTCCGGGCAGCGATCCGCCGCCAACGACCGAGTCGCAGCGAACGACGTGCGCGCTCGCGCCCTCCGAGTCTCCCCCCAGCTCGGCCGCGAGAACGTGCGCCCGCTCGGAGAGCGTCTGCGGCGGCGTGTGCAGCATCGCGTGGACCGGCACGTCGTCGAGCGCGCCGATCGCGTGGAGGCGGAGCGTCGCCTCCAGCGCAGCCACCTGCAGTTTGTCGACGCGGACCGCGCGCGCGATCGGCTGCTTCCGGAGCTTCGCGATCAGGTCGGCGCGGCCGACCACGCATCCCACCTGTGGACCGCCGAGCAGCTTGTCCCCGCTCGCGGTCACGAGGTCCGCCCCGGCGCGGAGGGCCGCCTTCAGGCTCGGCTCGTCGGCGGCGACCCCGCGTTCGGTCTCCACCAGGCCCGAGCCGACGTCGTAGAGGAACGGGATCCCGTGCCGCGACGCCAGCGCGGCGAGGTCGCTCGCCGAGGTCTCGGCGGTGAAGCCGACCACCCGGTAGTTCGAGGGATGGACCTTGAGGATCGCCGCCGTCCGATCCTCCAGCGCCGCGCGGTAGTCGGCCAGGCGGGTGCGGTTCGTGGTCCCGACCTCGACGAGCTTCGCGCCCGAGGCCCGCATGATGTCCGGGATCCGGAACGCGCCGCCGATCTCGATCAGCTCGCCGCGGGAGACCAGCACGGGCCGGCCCTTCGCGAGAGCCGAGAGCATCAGCAGGAGCGCCGCGGCGCAGTTGTTCACCACCAGGGCGTCCTCGGCCTCGGTCAGCGCCGCGAGCAGCAGCTCGGCCCGCGCGGCGCGACGGCCGCGGTCGCCCGTGCCCCGGTCGACCTCCAGGTCGGTGTAGCCGGCGGCCGCCCGCATCACCGCGTCGACCGCGGCCGCCGGCAGCGGCGCCCGGCCGAGGTTCGTGTGCAGGACGACGCCGGTCGCGTTCAGGACCGGCGTCAGGCCGAACGCCGCCGCCGCCGCGCGCTCGATCGCGAGCGAGAGGATCTCGTCGTCCTCCGGCGGCTCCTGGCCTCGCGCCGCGGCCTCGCGCGCCTGCGCGAGCGTGGTCGTCAGCGTCCGTTTCAGCACCGCGCGACCGACGGTCCGGGAGGCGCGCATCGCCGGCGCCGAACGCAGCAGCGCGTCCACCGAGGGGAGCGTGCGGCGCGCGTCGCGAGCCATGCGCCGAGCCTACCGCGGTAAGATGCCGCCCACGATGGCCGACACGGACGTCCATCCCGCCTTCCAGAGCTCTGAGGTGATGAGCCTCGTGCGGGGCGGCGGCGTCGACATCATCCCGGCCGGCGACTTCGCCACCGAGGAGATGATCCTCAACATCGGTCCGCAACACCCCTCGACGCACGGCGTGCTGCGGATCGTCGTCGAGCTCGACGGCGAGGTGATCACCCGCGCGGAGCCCGTGATCGGCTACATGCACCGCGGCGCCGAGAAGCTCGCCGAGTACCGCGACGCGCGGCAGACGCTCGTGTTGATGAACCGCCACGACTGGCTCTCGGCGTTCAACAACGAGCTCGGATGGACGATCGCGGTGGAGCGGCTGATCGGCGTCGAGGTGCCGGACCGCGCGCAGTGGATCCGCACGATGCTGGCCGAGTTCAACCGGATCATGAACCACCTCGTGTTCATGGGGTCCTATCCGCTCGAGCTCGGCGCGATGACGCCGATCTTCTACGCGTTCCGCGAGCGCGAGATGGTGCAGGACCTCGTCGAGTCGGCGACCGGCGCGCGGATGCACCATTCGTTCGCTCGGGTCGGCGGCCTCAAGGACGACCTTCCTCGCGGCTTCTTGAAACAGGTGGGGCCGGTGCTCGCCGCGGTGCGGAGCACCGTGAAGGAGTACGAGACCCTGATCATGGGCAACGAGATCATCTTCAAGCGGTGCCGCGACGTCGGCCCGCTCCCGCCCTCGATCGCGATCGCGTATGGCTGCTCCGGTCCGACCCTGCAGTCGACGGGCGTCGCGATGGATCCCCGCAAGGACCAGCCGTACGAGAAGTACGGCGAGGTCGAGTTCGACGTGCCGGTCGGCACCCGGGGCGACTCCTACGACCGGTTGTGGGTCCTGGTGGAGCGCGTGAAGCAGTCCTGCGACATCATCGAGCAGTGCGTCGACAAGCTGCCGCCGGGCCCGTACCTGGCGAGCGGTCTACCGAAGAAGCTCACGATCCCCGAGGGTGAGATCTA
>DATHCP010000041.1:0-95944 GCA_035490535.1 Actinomycetota bacterium | reverse complement strand
CGAGCAGGACCGCGTCGGCGGCCCGGACCGCGCTGCGGACGTCGCCGACGAAGTCGGCCGTGCCGGGGGCGTCCAGGACGTTGATCTTGACGCCCTTCCATTCGATCGGCGCCATCGCGAGCGACACGGAGATCCCGCGCCGCTGCTCGTCGGGGTCGTGGTCCGAGACCGTGTTGCCGTCCTCGACCGATCCCATCCGGGTGATCGCGCCGGCCGTGAACAGCATCGCCTCGGTGAGCGAGGTCTTCCCGGCTCCGCCGTGCCCCACGAGCAGCACGTTGCGGATGTCCTTCGCGCCGTACGTTTCCAACGAGGAGCCTCCTGGGATGGTCGGGGTCCCGGCATCCTATCGAGTTGCTACGCTCGCGCCTCTCGATGGTGCGCTTCCAACGTCAACCGCCGGGGACCGCCATCACGCGCGCATCCCTGCTGGTCGGAGGCCTGTTCGCGGCCGCCGCCGGCTGGACGATCGTCGCGCGCGAGCTCCGTCTGGCCGGCGTCTTCGCCGGGGTCGCGGCGGTCCTGCTGTTGGTGGGCGGGCACCGCGCGAACCACGGCGAGGGTGGGCCGGTCGACCGGATGCTGACCGAGCTCCTGGACCGCGGCTGGGACGCCGCCGTGCTGGGCCCGATCGCGTGGGTCGAACGCGAGGCCGCGCCGCACGTCGCGATCGGGGCGCTGGTCGCGCTCTGCGCGAGCTTCCTGTCGTCGTACGTGCGTGCCCGGGGTGCGGCGCTCGGCTACTCGATCGAGGAGAGCCACGTGACGCGCGGGCTCCGCTACGTCCTGCTGACGATCGGCCTGCTCGTCGACGGCCTGGGCTGGGCGGTGTGGGCCGCGGCGGCGATCTCCGTCCTGGCGGCGGTGCTGCGGACCGGCCAGGTCGCGCGCGAGGAGACGGCGTGAGCGAGCCGGACGCGCCGGCCACCCGGCGCGAGCGGTTCGCCTACCTCGCCTTCGCGACGGTCGCCTGGCTGGGCGTGAAGCTCCCCACGCACACGGGACGGATGCTCTTCCGGTGGGCGGGCGTCGCGGCGTTCCATCTCGCGCGCCGGGCGCGCACGGTGGTCGCCGAGAACCAGGCGCGCGTGGTCGGGCGTGCGCCGGACGATCCGCTCGTGCAGGCGAACACCCGCGAGGCGTTCCGCCGATACGCGCGCTACTGGTTCGACGCGTTCGACGTCGTCGACTGGTCCGACGACCGGATCGCCGAGGCGTTCCGGTGGGAGGGGATCGAGCACCTGGCCGGACCGGTCGAACGGGGGACCGGGGTGATCGCGGTGCTGCCCCACATGGGGAACTGGGACGCCGCGGGCCGTGCCATGTCGCAGCAGGGCCTGCCGGTCGTCTCCGTCGCCGAGCGGCTGCGGCCCGACGAGCTGTATCAGCTGTGGCTCGACCACCGCCGGGCGCTCGGGCTGGAGATCTTCGGCCTGGGGGCGAACGGCCACATCGGGCGGTCGCTCGCGAACCGGTTGGCCGAGTCGAAGGTGATCGCGCTCGTGGCCGACCGGGATCTGACGGGCCGGGGCGTCGAGGTCGAGATGTTCGGCGCGAAGCGGCGGCTCCCGGCCGGGCCGGCGATGCTGGCGCTGTCCACGGGGGCGCCGATCACCGTCGCCGCGATCTACGAGACGCGCGAGGGCTGGCGCTGCGTGCTGCATCCGCTCGCCGAGGTGCCGCGCACCGGCGACCGTCGGGCCGACGCACGCGCGATCACCGCGGAGATCGCGCGGGCGTTCGAGCGCGCGATCTCGGCCTCGCCGCCCGATTGGCACATCTTCCAGCCGGGCTGGCCCGACGCGGACGGCTAGCGGTGCGGATCGCGTTCGCGTGCCCGTACGCCTGGGACGACCCGGGTGGCGTCCAGGTCCAAGTTCGAGAGCTGGCGACGCGCCTGCACGCGTCCGGCGACGAGGTCCTCGTGGTGACGCCCGCGCGGACGCCGCCGGAGGAGCCCTGGGTGGTGCCGGTCGGACGGCCGGTCGACATCCCCTACAACGCGTCGAACGCGCCGATCGACCCACGGCCCTGGTCCCGCGCGGCGGTCCGGCACGCGCTGGCCTCCTTCGGGCCCGAGGTCGTGCACGCCCATCAGCCGACCGCGCCGTCCACGGGCCTGTGGGCGACGCTGGAGGCGCGCGCGCCGGTGGTGGGCACCTTCCATTCCGGGGCCGGGCGCGCGCGCCTGTACGACCTGGCCGGGCCGGTCCTGCGCCGCGCGATGCGGCGCCTCGCCGTGCGGACCGCGGTCTCGGAACGCGCCGCCGAGTTCGAGCGGGCTCGGATCGGCGGCGAGTACCGGATCGTGCCGAACGGGTGCGACGTCCGTCGGTTCCAGGACGCGAAGCCCACCGATCTGGGCGAGGGCCGGAAGGTGTTGTTCGTCGGCCGATTGGACGAACGCAAGGGGTTCCCGATCGCCGTGAAAGCCTTCGAACGCCTCGCCACGACGTTCGAGGATCTTCGTCTGGTGGTCGTGGGCGACGGACCCGAAGGTTCGGCCGTCTCGGTGCTCGGGGAGGAGCTGATCCGACGCGTCACGATGCTCGGCGCGGTGCCCAACGCCGAGCTCCCGCCGATCGCCGCGGCCTGCGATCTCTACCTCGGCCCCGCGATCGGCGGCGAGTCCTTCGGCGTGGTCCTGATCGAGGCGATGGCCGCCGGGCTGCCGGTCGTCGCCAGCGACACCCCCGGCTACGACGAGGTGGTGCGCGACGGCGGGGACGGGCTGCTGGTCCCGCCCGGCGACCCGGCCGCACTGGCCGACGCCGCCGCTCGCGTCCTGCACGATCCGGCGCTCGCCGCGCGCCTGACGGCGGGCGGCGCCGAGCGGGCCCGCGCCTACGACTGGTCCGAGGTCCTGCCGGCGATCACGGACGTGTACGCGGAGGCTCTCCGGCGCGGGCCTTCGTCGCTACGATAGGTCGATGCCGACCTGGGCCTGGGTGCTGCTGGCGATCGTGGTGCTGGCCGTCCTATGGGCGATCATCTCCTTCAACCGGCTCGTCACGCTTCGGAACCGCGCGGCCGAGGGCTGGTCCCAGATCGACGTCCAGCTCCGCCGGCGGTACGACCTGATCCCGAACCTCGTGGCGACGGTCCAGGGCTACGCGGCCCACGAGCGCGAGGTCTTCGAGGAGGTGGCGAAGGCCCGCGCGGCGGCGATCGGCGCGACCGGTGTGGCCGAGCAGGCCTCCGCCGAGAACGCGATCACGACGGGGCTGCGCAAGCTGATGGCGGTCGTCGAGAACTACCCCGACCTGAAGGCGAGTGAGAACTTCCTGGCGCTGCAGGAGGAGCTGACCGGCACCGAGTCGAAGATCGCCTACGCCCGGCAGTTCTACAACGAGCAGGTCCGGCTGTTGAACACGAAGATCCAGTCGTTCCCCTCGAGCGTGCTGGCCGGCGCGTTCCACTTCACGCCGCGGGAGTTCTTCGACATCGAGGATCCGGCGCGCGCTCCGGTGCAGGTGGACCTGGGGAACGCCGACCCGCAGGGGACCTAGTTGTACGAGCAGATCGCGGCGAACAAACGCAAGACGATCCTGCTGTTCGTCCTGGCGATCCTGTTCACCGGGCTGATCGGGTGGGTGATCGGCTACATCTGGGTGTCGGGGCCCGTGGGCGTCGGCATCGCCGTCCTCCTCGCGGTGGTCCTGTCGCTCAGCTCGTACTTCTACGGGGACCGGGCCGTCCTGGCCTCGACGCACGCGCGCGAGGTCACGCCCCAGGAGGAGCCCCGGCTGCACAACATCGTCGAGGGGATCGCGATCGCGGCCGGCCTGCCGAAACCGCACGTGTACGTCGTGCCCGAGCAGGCGCCGAACGCGTACGCGACCGGCCGCGACCCGGAGCACTCCTCGATCGCGGTGACGCAGGGCCTGCTGGACACGATGAACCGCGTGGAGCTCGAGGGAGTGATCGGCCACGAGATGTCCCACGTGCAAGATCGCGACATCCTGCTCGGTACGGTGATCGCCACGGTCGTCGGCGCGGCCGTGCTGATGTCGGAGTTCTTCATGCGCTCGCTGTGGTGGGGCGGCATGGGCGGGCGGCGCGGCGGGGGCAACGACTCGAACGGCGGGGGCGGCGCCGTGGCCTTGATCCTGTTCGCGGTCGGGATCGTGCTGCTGATCATCGCCCCGCTCGCCGGCCAGCTGATCAAGCTGTCGGTCAGCCGCAACCGCGAATACCTGGCGGACGCGCAGGGCGTGATGCTGACGCGCTATCCACCGGGCCTGATCTCCGCGCTGGAGAAGATCCGCGACGCGCCCCACGCGATGCGTTCGGCGAACAACGCCACCGCCCACCTGTGGCTCGATCAGCCCTCGCGGGTCCCGGGCCCCGACACGAGCCGGATGGAGAAGCTCTTCTCCACGCACCCGCCGATCGAGGATCGGATCAAGCGCCTGCAGGAGATGTGAACGCTCAGGCCGGGTTCCGCGCAACGACGTGGAACAGGTGCCAGTGCTTCGGCCCGCTGCAGGCCTCGCCGTCCTGGTCCTCGACGTCGAAGCGCTCGAGCTCCCAGCCGTCGAACAGCGCGCGCGCCGCGTCGATCGTCATCGTGGTGAAGCCCTCGCGGGCCGCCCACGTATCGCGCTCGCCCATCAGCTGGCCGGCGAAGCGCCCACCGGGACGGATCGAAGCGCGGATCCGGTCCCAGAGGTCCGGGAACCGCGGCGGGTCGCAGAAGAACAGGCTGTAGCTCGCCCACACGAGGTCCGCCCGATCCAGGACGACCTCCTCGAGCGGCGTGGTCTCGGCGTGGAGTTCGGCGTCGTTCCCGGCAGCCCGGCGTCGCAGGCGCTCGATCGCCTCGGGTTCCGCGTCGGAGGCGCGGACCCGCCAGCCGCGCTCGAGCATCGCGAGCGTGTCGATGCCGGCGCCGCAGCCGAGGTCGTTCGCGTCCCCCGGTTCCGGGAACCGGCCCAGGACCTCCAGGAGCAGGTCGCGGGGCGGACGCGCGTCGTTCGCCTCGTAGTAGTCGGTCCAGGTCGGCTCGCCGGCGGGAGGTTCGATCGTCCGATCGTAGCGTCCTTCGGTCCTCCGCTACCGGGACGGCGGCCATCGTGGGCTAGCATCCGGCCAGCCGAACAGGCGCCGCACCCGGTGTTCGGGGCCCGGGTGGCGAAGGGGGGACGATCGATGCATCGTGCGGGTCGCCGGCGGACGCTCGCGGGAGCCGCGTTCGTGCTGCTCGCGGCGCTGGGTCTGGTGGCCGGCTCGGCCGCCTCGTCGGCCGTCGCGGCGGGGCTGTGCGCCACGCCCGGCGGCGAAGGCGCCGGAGGCACCCTCACCGGGGTCGTCAACACCTACTACCCGGGCGTGGGAACCGCGGCCGCCGGGGCGACCAGCATCGACGTCGGCGCGCCCTCGGGCGCGGCCGCGACGATCGCCGCCGGGGACCTCCTGCTCGTGATCCAGATGCAGGACGCGGACTTCGACCCCAGCAACACGGGCTCCTACGGGCACGGCGGAGGGCCCGCCGCGCCGTCGGCCGGCTACACCGCGCTGAACGCGACCGGCCGTTACGAATACGTCCGCGCGACCTCCGGTGTGGTCGCCGGGAGCGTCGCCGTCGAGGGCACGGGCACGGGCGGCGGGCTGGTGAACGCCTATCGCTCGGCCGCCGGCACCGGCGCGGCGGGCCAGCGCACGTTCCAGGTCGTCCGCGTACCGCAGTACGCCTCGGCGACCACCAGCTCGGGCCTCACGGCGGCCGCCTGGAACGGCGCGGTCGGCGGGGTCCTCGCGCTCGATGTCAGCGGGTCGCTGACGCTCGGCGGAACCGTCAGCGTCGACGGCCTGGGGTTCCGGGGAGCGCCGGGGCTCCAGCGCGGTGGCGCCGGCGGCTTCTCGAACACCGACACGGCCGTCAGCGCGACCGCGAACGTCGACGGCAACAAGGGTGAAGGGATCGCGGGCACGCCGCTCGGCACCACCGCCGGCAACGGCTATCCGGGCGGCGACGCGGCGCGTGGCGCGCCCGGCAACGCCGGTGGCGGCGGCACCGACGGCAACCCGAACGCGAACGACCAGAACACCGGCGGGGGCGGCGGGGGCAACGGCGGCGCCGGCGGCCAGGGCGGCAACGCGTGGTTCTCCGGGATCGCGAGCGGCGGCTACGGCGGCGTGGCGCTCCCCGCCACGTCGGGCCGGGTCTTCCTGGGCGGCGGCGGCGGGTCCGGCACGACGAACAACCACGCCGCGCCGCAGGCCGACGGCGCGGCCGGTGGCGGCATCGTCCTGATCCGGACCGGATCGCTGGGCGGTGGCGGGTCGATCACGGCGAACGGGGCGGACGCCTACGACCAGACCTTGAACGACGGCGGGGGCGGCGGCGGGGGGGGAGGCTCGATCGTGCTCACGTCGCCGTTCGGCTCCCTCGCCACCGCGAACCTGAGCGCGCACGGCGGCAACGGCGGCGACGCGTGGCCGACCCAGCCGGGCGCGGGCTCGGCGCACGGCCCCGGGGGCGGCGGCGGGGGAGGGTGGATCATCACGTCCGGCGCGGTGGCGACCGAGGACGTCGGCGGCGGAGCCCACGGCACGACGACCACCGGCAACCTGACGTACGGTTCGTTCGACGGCGACCTGGGGCAGACGGCCTCGTCGTCCTCGATCCCCGGCGTGAGCGGCGGCGCCGAGTGCGTCGACCTCTCCGTCGCCAAGACCGGCCCCGCGACCGTGATCGCCGGCGGCCGGCTCGCGTACCACGTCAGCGTCGCGAACGCCGGCCCGGCCCGCGCGCTCGACGTCTCGGTGGCGGACACGCTTGCCTCGGGGACGACGTTCGTCTCGGCGAGCGGGTCGGGGTGGACGTGTGCCGGGCCGAGCGCCGGCATCCTCACGTGTACGCGCGCGTCGCTTGCCGCCGGCACCACGGCGCCGCCGATCAGCGTCGTGGTCCGGGCGCCGGCCCACGCCGGCTCGATCACGAACACGGCGCGCGTCTCCACGTCCTCGCCGGACACCGATCCCTCGAACGACGAGGACGCCGCGGTGACCCAGGTGACCGCCTCGGCCGACCTGTCGATCACGAAGACCGGCCCGGCCACCGTCGATGCCGGCGGTAGCCTCACCTACGCGATCGAGGTCGCGAACGCCGGGCCCTCGCCCGCGGCCGATGTCTCTGTGGTGGACACGCAGCCGGCCGGCACGACGTTCGTCTCGGCGAGCGGGTCGGGGTGGACCTGCGATGGCCAGAGCGCCGGGGTCGTCACGTGCACGCGCGCTTCGATCGCCGCGGGCGCCACGGCGCCGACGATCACCGTGGTCCTCACGGCCCCCCGACGAGCGGGCACGATCACGAACGTGGCCCGGGTCTCCTCCTCGACGCCCGATCCCACGCCCGCCGACACCACGGCCTCGCGCACCTCCCAGGTCTTGGCGGCGGGCGGCACCGCGGGAACCGGCGCCGACGTGGCGCCGCTGCTCCGCCTGCAGCTCGTGCTCCTGCTGCTCGGAGGCATGTTCCTGGCGATCGGGCTCCGGCGCGCTCGGCCGCGCGGCCGCCACGAGCTCCGGCGCTAACCGCTCGGGGTGAGCGTGTGAGCGCCGCGCTCCCGGGGATCCGGCAGCTCCGGTCCTACGAACGCGGCTGGCTGCCGAAGGACATCGTCGCCGGGCTGATCCTGACGGCGTTGCTGGTGCCGCAAGGCATGGCCTACGCGGAGCTGGCCGGGCTGCCCGCGATCACCGGTCTGTACACCTCGATCCTGTGTCTCCTCGGCTACGCGATCGTCGGCCCGTCGAAGATCTTGGTGCTCGGCCCGGACTCGTCCCTGGGGCCGATGATCGCGGCCACGATCCTGCCGCTGGCCGGGGCCGGCGGCGATCCCGCGAGGGCGGTCGCGCTCGCCTCGTTGCTGGCGCTGATGGTCGGTGGGATCGCGATCCTCACCGGGGTCGCGGGCCTGGGCTTCATCGCCGACCTGCTGTCGAAGCCGACCCAGATCGGCTACCTGGCCGGTCTCGCGCTCACGATCGTCGTCGGGCAGCTGCCGAAGCTGTTCGGGTTCTCGGTCGACGCGGACGGGTTGGTCGCGGAGGCGCGGGCGTTCGCCCATGGGGTGGCGGCGGGGGAGACCGTCGCGGCCGCCCTCGCGGTGGGCGTCGTCGCGCTGGTGGTGATCCTGGTGCTGCACCGCTGGCTCCCCAGGGTGCCCGGCGTGCTCGTCGCGGTGATCCTGTCGATCGCCGCGGTCGTGGCGTTCGACCTGGCCGCGCACGGCGTGTCGCTCGTCGGGACCCTGCCGAAGGGGTTCCCGCCGTTCACGATCCCGGACGTGCACGTCTCGGACCTCCCGTTGCTGGTGGGCGGCGCGTTCGGCATCGTGCTGGTCTCGCTCGCCGACACGATCGCGACGGCGAGCGCGTTCGCGGCCCGCACCGGGCAGGAGGTCCGCGCGAGCCAGGAGATGGTGGGGATCGGCGTGGCGAACGTCGCGGCCGGCCTCTTCCAGGGCTTCCCGGTGAGCACGAGCGGCTCACGCACGGCGGTCGCCGAGCAGGCCGGTGCGAAGACGCAGCTGACGGGCCTGGTGGGGGCGCTGACGATCGCGGCGATGCTGCTGTTCGTCCCCGGACTGCTGCGGAACCTGCCGCAACCGACGCTCGCGGCGATCGTGATCGCGGCCTCGCTGTCGCTCGCCGACGTCAAGGGCCTCCGCAGGCTGTGGCTCGTGCGGCGCACCGAGTTCGCGCTGGCGATCGCGGCGTTCCTCGGGGTCGCGTTCCTCGGGGTGCTGGCCGGCATCGCGATCGCGGTGGCGCTGTCGATCCTGAACGTGTTCCGGCGGGCGTGGTGGCCGTACTCGACCACGCTCGGCCGGGTGGAGGGCGTGCCCGGCTACCACGACGTGACCTCGTACCCCGACGCGGAGCGGATCGACGGGGCCGTGATCCTCCGGTTCGACGCCCCGCTGTTCTTCGCGAACACGCGGAGCTTCCGCGAGCGGATCCGCGAGATCGCCGCCGCTGATCCGAGGCCGCGGTGGATCATCGTCGCCGCCGAGCCGATCACGGACGTCGACACGACCGCGGCCGACATGCTGGAGGAGCTGGACGTCGCGCTGAACGCGGTCGGGATCGCGCTCGTGTTCGCGGAGATGAAGGACCCGGTCCGCCGCAAGGTCGAGCGCTACGAGCTGACCCGCACGATCGATCCGGCGCACTTCTTCCCGACGATCGAGGCGGCCGTCGCCGCGTTCCGCGCGTCCGAGCCGTCCGCCTGAGCGCCGCGGTATCGTCCCGGGCGGGAGGATCCGATGGCCACCATCGACGGGACCACCACGTCCACCGCACCGCCGTTCGCCCGCGACGCCGCCGTGGTCGTCGCGGACCTGGGGTCCGATGTCCAGACGGGGCTGACCGCCGCGGAGGCGGCGAGCCGCCTCGCCGCAGACGGCCCGAACGCGATCGAGGGCGAGGAGCCGCCGTCGGCGGTGACGCTCGCGCTCCAGGAGCTCCGCAACCCGATGAACCTGATGCTGGTCGCCGTCACGATCGCGAGCTTCGCGATCGGACAGATCTCGACCGGGGTGATCGTCGGCCTGCTGATCCTGCTGAACGTCGTCCTCGGCACGCGGCAGGAGCTGAAGGCCCGGGCCAGCGTGGACGCGTTGTCGAAGCTGCAGGTGCCGCAGGCCCGGGTCGTCCGCGACGGGAGCGTGCGCCTCGTGCCGGCGGTCGAGCTGGTGCGGGGCGACGTGGTCCATCTGGAGGCCGGCGACATCGTGCCGGCCGACGGGCGGATCGTGGGCTCCGCGACGCTCGAGACGCAGGAGGCGGCCCTGACCGGCGAGAGCGCGCCGGTCCCGAAGGATGCGGGCGTCCTGCCCTCCGGCGACGTCGCGCTCGGGGACCGCTCGAACATGCTGTTCCAGAACACCTCGGTGACGCGGGGAACCGGGACGATCGTCGTGACCGCGACCGGCATGGGCACCCAGATGGGCCAGATCGCGACGATGCTCACGTCGGTCACCCGGACGCGGTCGCCGCTGCAGCGCGAGCTCGACTCGCTGACGAAGGTGCTCGGGCTGATCGCGTGGGGCGCGGTGGCGTTCATCGTGATCGCCGGTCTGATCCGGGGCATGCCGTTCGATCAGCTGCTCCTGCTCGGCACGGCGATGGCGATCTCGGCGATCCCCACCGGCATGCCGGCGTTCGTGTCCGGGCTGCTGTCGATCGGCGCGAAGCAGCTGGCCGAGGCGAAGGCGGTCGTGAAGAACCTGACCGACGTCGAGACCCTCGGCGCGACGAGCGCGATCAACACCGACAAGACGGGCACGCTGACGATGAACCAGATGATGGTCTCGACGATCTACGCGCGCGGCGCGTGGTTCACGGTCGACGGCGAGGGCTACGCGAAGTCCGGCGCGATCCGGGGGGCGGCCGGCGTGGAGGTGCCCGACTTCACGCGCCTGGCGTACGGGCTGTGCCTGGACAGCGACGCCACGGTCGGCGACGACGGCTCCGTGGTCGGCGATCCGACCGAGGCGGCCCTGGTCGTCCTGGCGGCCAAGCTCGGGGTCGACGCGGAGGAGACCCGGCGCGCGTACCCGCGGGTGGCCGAGGTGCCGTTCGACTCCGAGTACAAGTTCATGGCCACGTTCCACCGGGTGCCGTTCGAGGGGGGCGACCGACTGATCCAGCTGGTCAAGGGCGGTCCGGACGTGGTGCTGGCGCGCTGCAGCCTGAACGCGGCCGGCACGCTCCCCGATGCCTCGCAGCCGATCGAGGAGGCTCGTGGCGACATCGACGCTGCGAACGACCGGATGGGCGAGCGGGGCCTGCGCGTCCTGTCGTTCGCGGCGCGGTTCGTCGAGGACGACGAGCTGACCGGCCACACCGACGATCCGATGCCGCTCGTGCGGGACCTCGTCTTCGTGGGGATGGTCGGCATCATCGATCCCCTCCGCGCCGAGGCGAAGGCAGCCGTCACCACGGCGCTCGGCGCCGGCATCGACGTGCGGATGATCACCGGGGATCACGCGGTCACCGCGCGCGCGATCGGCGAGACCCTCGGCCTGGGACCAGGGGCGATCAGCGGCGCGGAGCTCGAGGAGCTCTCCGACGAGGAGCTCACGCGCCGCCTGCCCGAGCTCCACGTCTTCGGGCGGGTCTCGCCGGAGGACAAGCTGCGGCTCGCGCGCACGATGCAGGCGCAAGGGCTGATCGTGGCGATGACGGGGGACGCGGTGAACGACGCCGCAGCGTTGAAGCAGGCGGATATCGGCGTCGCGATGGGCAGCGGGAGCGAGGTCACGAAGCAGGCCGCCCGGATGATCCTGACGGACGACAACTTCGGCACCCTGGTCCATGCGATCGAGATCGGCCGGAAGGTCTACGCGAAGGTCGTGTCGTACGTGCGGTTCCAGATGACGCAGCTCCTGGCCCTCGTGTTCCTGTTCCTCACGGCGACCGCGTTCAACATCAACGAGGGGGTCGCATTGACGCCCTCGATGGTGCTGTTCCTGCTGTTCTTCGCGACCGCGAGCGGCGTCGTGATCATCGCGATCGATCCCGGCGACCCCGACGTGATGCACCGTCCGCCACGCGACCCGAAGGTGCCGATCGCGAACCGGGCGGCGATCGTCCAATGGATCGTCTACGCGGCCGTGCTGTTCGTGGCGGCCTTGATCCCGCTCGTGGCAGGGCCGGACAAGCCGAGCACCGACGTCGCCACCGTCTCGATGACGATGACGTTCGTGGTGATGGGCTTCGGCACCGTGTTCAACGCGATCACGAACCGGCGCGATCCCGGCAGCGGCTTGGCCCCGCCGATCCTGGCGGCGCTCGGGGTCTCGCTGATCCCGGTGACCCTGTTGTTCCTGGCGACGCAGCTGCCGAGCCTGCGATCGGGGCTCCTCACGACGTCGCTGACCGGCCTGCAGTGGCTCGCCGCGATCGGCCTCGCCGCCGTGCTGCCGGTGGTGATCGAGGTCGGCAAGGTGATCCGACGGCGGCGCGCTCCTGCGGCCGGCGCGATCGATCCGCGCCGGGGCGTCGCGCCGGCCTGGGCGAGCGAGGGGTGAGGGCGGTGGCCAAGGACGGGAAGAAGAAGGAGAAGAAGGAGAAGGACGGAGCGAAGCTCTCGCGCAAGGAGTACGAGCGCGAGCTCGCCCGGCTCCAGGGTGAGCTGGTGGCGATGCAGGAGTGGGTCAAGGCGACCGGTGCCAAGATCTGCATCGTGTTCGAGGGCCGGGACACGGCCGGCAAGGGCGGCACGATCAAGCGGATCACCGAGCGCGTGAGTCCGCGCGTGTTCCACGTGATCGCCCTGTCGGCGCCCACGGAGCGGGAGCGCTCGCAGATGTACATCCAGCGCTACATCCCGCACTTCCCCGCGGCCGGCGAGGTCGTGATCTTCGACCGCAGCTGGTACAACCGCGCCGGCGTCGAGCGGGTGATGGGCTTCTGCACGCCCGAGCAGACCCACCAGTTCCTGGAGCAGGCACCGGCGGTCGAGAAGGCGATGGTCGACTCGGGGATCCTGCTGCTGAAGTACTGGCTGGAGGTCGGCCAGGACGAGCAGACCCGCCGGCTGGAGGGTCGGATCGACGATCCACGGAAGA
Organism: Actinomycetota bacterium; assembly: GCA_035490535.1. Taxonomy (GTDB): domain Bacteria; phylum Actinomycetota; class UBA4738; order UBA4738; family HRBIN12; genus AC-51. The sequence continues at coordinate 83,360 of DATHCP010000041.1, read as the reverse complement.
TCTGGAAGCTCACCGACATGGATCTGCGGTCCTACCGTCGCTGGTACGACTACTCGCAGGCGCGCGACGCGATGCTCGCGGCCACGCATACCGGCTGGGCGCCGTGGTACGTGGCGCGCGCCGACGACAAGCGGCGCTGCCGGCTCAACGTGATCTCGCACCTGCTGAGCAAGGTTCCCTACGAGCCGTTGGATCGCCCGAAGGTGAAGCTGCCGGACCGCCAGGGGCCACACGGGTACGAGGAGCCCGCCGAGCTCGGCGGCCAGGCGATCCCGACGCCGTTCTGAGCTTCAGTCGACGTACCCCTCGACCGTTCCGGCGTCGCGGACCTCGGCGTCGTTCGGATCGAGGCCCGCATCCCGGCGGGCGCGCCGCTGGTGGAGCAGGTCCCAGCACTGGTCGAGCGTGACCTGCAGCTGATCGATCCGTGCGCGTTCGGTCGCGTTGGCCTCGCCGCGGGATTCCTTCTGGAACAGCTCGTGCTCCTCGGCCGCGAGCTGGTTGATCCGGTCGATCACGTCTTGGTCGTCCACGGTGTTCCTCCTGATGCGCGTCCCCTCCACTATCCGACGCGCGACGCCGGCCCGCCACCCGGACCCCCCGCCGGCGGCGATACACTGGCTCTTCCCACCGGAGGAGGAGATATCCGTGCAGCGTGAGACCGGCACGTTCACCGTGAAGTCCGGCCTGGCCGAGATGCTCAAGGGCGGCGTGATCATGGACGTCACCACGGCGGAGCAGGCCAAGATCGCGGAGGACGCCGGTGCTTGCGCCGTGATGGCGCTCGAGCGCGTACCCGCCGACATCCGTAAGGAGGGCGGCGTCGCCCGGATGGCCGACCCGACGAAGATCGAGGAGATCAAGGCGGCGGTGTCGGTCCCGGTGATGGCGAAGGCCCGGATCGGGCATTTCGTCGAGGCGCAGATCCTCCAGGCGCTCGGGGTCGACTACATCGACGAGTCGGAGGTCCTGACCCCGGCCGACGAGGCCTTCCACATCGACAAGTGGGCCTTCACGGTGCCGTTCGTGTGCGGCTGCCGGAACCTCGGCGAGGCGCTGCGGCGGATCGCCGAGGGCGCGGCGATGATCCGCACGAAGGGCGAGGCCGGAACCGGCAACGTGGTGGAGGCCGTCCGCCACGAGCGGACCCTGGTCGACGAGATCGCCGCCTGCACGCAGCTGCGACCCGAGCAGTACGTCACGAAGGCGAAGGAGCTGGGCGCGCCGGTCGAGCTGGTCCGGATGGTCGCCGAGCAGGGCCGGCTGCCGGTCGTGAACTTCTCCGCCGGCGGCATCGCGACGCCGGCCGACGCCGCGCTGATGATGCAGCTCGGCGTCGACGGGGTGTTCGTGGGCTCGGGCATCTTCAAGTCCGAGGATCCGGCCACGATGGCGCGCGCGATCGTCGAGGCCACCACGCACTTCCAGGACGCGGACGTCCTGGCGAAGGTCTCTCGCGGGCTGGGCGAGCCGATGCACGGGCTGGAGATCGGATCGCTGGAGACCCGCCTGCAGGACCGCGGCTGGTAGCCGCGGCGGTTCGTCAAGGAGGTTGACCATCGTGAAGGCCGGCGTCCTGGCGCTCCAGGGGGACTTCCGCGAGCACGCACGGACGTTCGCCGACGCGGGCGCGATCCCGGTCGAGGTGCGCCTGCCGGCCGATCTGGACGACGTCGACTGCCTGGCGATCCCGGGCGGCGAGTCCACGACGATGGGCAAGCTCGCGCGAGCGTTCGGCCTGGTCGAGCCGATCCGCGAGCGCGCGGCCGCCGGCATGCCGATCCTGGGCACGTGCGCCGGGCTGATCGTGCTCGCGCGCGAGGTGCTCGGCGGCGAAGCGTTGTTCGCGCTGCTGGACGTCACGGTCCGGCGCAACGCCTACGGGCGTCAGGTCGATTCGTTCGAGGCCGATCTCGACGTGCGCGGCATCGCGCATCCGGTCCGCGGCGTGTTCATCCGCGCCCCGTGGATCGAGTCGGTCGGCCAGGGTGTCGAGGTGCTCGCGACCTTCGAGGATCGGCCGGTCGTGTTGCAGCAAGGCTCGCTGCTCGCGGCGTCGTTCCATCCCGAGCTGGTGGGCGAAACGGGCCTGCACCGGTACCTGCTGGAGAAGGTGTAGCCGATGTCCGGGCATTCGAAATGGGCGACGATCCGCCGCAAGAAGGAAGCGACCGACGCGAAGCGTTCGAACATGTACGCGAAGCTGCTGCGCGCGGTCGAGGTGGCCGCGCGGGAGGGCGGCGGCAACGTCGATGCCAACATGACCCTGGCCTCGGCGGTCGAGAAGGCCAAGAGCTTCTCGGTCCCGAACGACAACATCGAGCGCGCGATCAAGCGGGGGACCGGTGAGCTGTCCGACGGCGCCCGGTACGAGGAGGTCGTCTACGAGGGGTACGCGGCCGGCGGGATCGCGCTGCTGATCGAGGCGCTCACCGACAACCGGAACCGGACCGCGCAGGAGGTTCGGCACGCGTTCACGCGCAACCACGGCAACCTCGGGGAGACGGGCAGCGTCGCGTGGCAATTCACCCGCAAGGGCGTGATCGAGGTCGAGAAGGGCGTCGCGCCGGACGAGGAGCGGATCCTGGAGATCGCGCTGGAGGGCGGCGCCGAGGACGTCCGCGACGAGGAGAGCTCGTGGGAGATCGTGACGGCGCCGGCGGAGTTCCACACGGTCCAGCGGGCGCTCGAGACGGCCGCGGTGCCGGTCGCCTCGGCGGAGCTGTCGATGCTGCCGCAGAGCACCATCGCGGTGGAGGGCGGGGAGGCCCACCAGGTGCTCCGCCTGATCGAGGCGCTCGAGGACCTCGACGACGTCCAGGCGGTCTACGCGAACTTCGACATCCCCGAAGAGGTGATGGCGTCCCTGTAGGGACGCGGGTTCACGTCGCCCGCCGGAACCGGCGGCGGTACGTGATGTCGTCGCCGATCTCCAACGTGTCGCCCTCCAGCCGGAAGATCCGTTCGGGCCCGTCATCGAACAGCGACGGATCGGAGGCGCCCTCCATATGGTGCAGGACGACGCCCTCGACGACCCCGTCGTGTTCGTTCCACGAGGCAACCTCGAACCGTCCGACGTAGGCCAGTCCCCATCCCTCGTCCGTCGCTCCGGGTCCGGCGGTGATCACGACCGAGAGGGCACCGGTGGGGTCGTAGGCGATGATCCCGCGCGCCCGGCCGTACGTCCGGGTCCACTCACGCGCGGGGGCGTCGCGGTCCTCGTAGGCCTCGAGGCTCCACGTCCCGTGCAGCGCTTCATGCCCGGCCGCCATCGACGCAGGATAGAGCGTCGTTGCCCGGGCTCCCGCGCCCGCCTAGACTGCGCGAACAGATGTTCGATGCCTGCGTCCTGGGCGTGGATCCCGGCTTGGCGAGGGTCGGCCTCGCCGTCGTCGCCGGGCGTGACCGCACCGCCGAGCTCCGGTGGGCGACCACCGTGCGCACCCCGGCCGGGGCACCCGAGGCCGGCAGGCTCCGTCAGGTCGCCGAGGCCGTCCGGGCCGCGATCGCCGAGCACCGGCCCGACGCCGTCTCGATCGAGCGGGTCGCCTGGAACCGCAACCAGGTCAGCGCCCTGCACGTCGCGCGCGCGACCGGCGTGGTGATGGTGGTCGCCGCCGAGGCCGGCCTGCCGGTCGAGGAGTACGGTCCGAACGAGGTGAAGGTCGCGGTGACGGGGGCGGGGAACGCCGGCAAGCGGGAGGTCCAGAGCGCGTTGGTGCGGCTGCACGGCCTTCGCGGGGTGCCGGCGCAGCCCGACGCCGCCGACGCCGTCGCCGTGGCGTTGACCCATCTGCTGGGCGCGCGGGTCCGCTCGCTCTCGCGGCTGGGGGCCCGATGATCGCGTTCCTGGAGGGCGAGGTCGTCGAACGCGGCGCGGCCCGGATCGTCCTGGCGGTCGACGGCGTGGGCTACGAGCTCGCCGTCCCCGGCTCGGTCCTGACCGCGCTCCCGTCGCCGGGCGGAACCGCGCGCGTGCACACGCGGATGGTCGTGCGCGAGGACGCGATCACCCTGTACGGGTTCGCGTCGGTGCAGGAGCGGGAACTGTTCGACCGGCTGATCGGGGTCAGCGGGATCGGGCCGAAGGTCGCGCTGGCGTTCCTGTCGGCGATGAAGCCCGAGGCGATCCGGCGGGCGGTGATCGCCGGGGACGCCGCGGCGCTCACGGTGGTGCCGGGCGTCGGCAAGAAGGTCGCGCAACGTGTGGTGCTGGACCTGCGCGATGCCCTCGGCGGCGAGGCCGAGCTCACGGTCGACGGACCCCTCGCCGACGTCCGCGACGCCCTCGTGGCCCTGGGGCTGACGCCGACCGAGGCCTCCGAGGCGATGCGAGAGCTGGACGCCGACGGCAAGCCGGCAGACGAGCTCCTGCGCGAGGCGCTGCAGCGGGTGGGCCGATGAGCGAGGACCTCGAGCGCCTGATCGAAGGCGCCGCCGTCTCACCGGAGGATCGTGAGCTCGACGTCGCGCTCCGGCCGCGGTCGCTCGCGGAGTTCGTCGGCCAGGACCGCGTGAAGGAGCAGCTCGCGGTGCTGCTCGAGGGGGCGAGGAACCGGGGCGAGCCCGTCGACCATCTCCTGTTCAGTGGCCCACCGGGGCTCGGCAAGACCACCCTGGCGCAGATCGTCGCCCACGAGATGCGGGCAGGGTTCCAGCCCACGTCCGGCCCGGCGCTCGAGCGACCGAGCGACCTCGCGGCGATCCTGACGAACCTGGGCGATGGCGACGTGCTGTTCGTCGACGAGATCCACCGGATGCCGCGCTCGGTCGAGGAGGTGCTGTATCCGGCGCTGGAGGACTTCACCCTCGACATCGTCCTGGGCAAGGGCGCGACGGCACGGTCGATCCGGCTCGACCTGCCGCGCTTCACGTTCGTGGGTGCGACCACGCGGCCGGGCAGGATCACCCGGCCGCTGCGAGAGCGCTTCGGCTTCTCGCCGCGCCTGGACCACTACGCGGTCGAGGATCTCGCGCGGATCGTGCTGCGCTCCGCCGGGATCCTCGGCGTCGAGACCGACGAGGAGGGAGCCGAGGAGATCGCCCGGCGCGCTCGCGGAACCCCGAGGATCGCGAACCGCCTGCTCCGCCGGGTGCGTGACGTCGCCGAGGTGCGCCACGATGGCCGCGTGACCGGCGAGGTGGCACGGGCCGGCCTCGAGGTCTTCGAGGTGGACGAGCAGGGGCTCGACCGGCTGGACCACGCGGTGCTGCAGGTCGTGGTGGAGAAGTTCGCCGGCGGGCCGGTCGGGCTCACGACCCTCGCCGCCGCGGTGGGTGAGGAGCCCGACACGATCGAGGACGTCGTGGAGCCCTACCTGCTCCAACTGGGGTTCCTGCAGCGGACCCCGCGCGGGCGCGTTGCCACGGAACGCGCCTACCGCCACCTGGACGTCGCGGTTCCGGGACGCCTGCCGCTGTAGGGGCTGGCAGCGCGTTCCTGCAGGTAGACTCGGCTCTCCTTGCATCCGGACCCTGATCAGGAAGGACCCGACCCGTGATCGCGCTCTCTTCCATCGCCCAGTCGGGCGGCGGCGGCGGCAGCCTCCTCACCCTGCTGATCTTCATGCTGCCGCTGGGCCTGCTGTTCGTGTTCATGCGCAACCAGCAGAAGCGCGCCAAGGCGCAGCAGTCGAACCAACAGGCCGCGCAGGTCGGCGAGGACATCCTCACCACCTCCGGCATCTTCGGAACGATCGTGGACGAGGACGAGGAGGACGGCACCGTGACCGTCGAGATCGCCCCCGGCACCCAGATCCGGATGGTCCGCGCGGGCATCGCCCGGCGGATCACCGAGGACGACTACGAGGAGTACGAGGACGACGAGGACGCCGAGGCCGACGACGAGCCCGACGAGAACGCCCAGGGCCCGATCCGGTCGTGAGCGATCCGAACGCGATCGGGACGCCCGAGGGCGCGCCGGTCCCCGAGGTTCCGGTCGTCGAGCCGACCCCGGCCGATCGCGCCAGCGTCACCCTCCTGGATGTCCAGGAGGATCCTGAGCTCTCCCTCTACATCGCCTCGGCCGACCGCGTGATGGACGCGATGGGCTACACGGAACACGGCTTCCGGCACGCGAACCTGGTGGCGAAGATCGCGTATCAGGTGCTGCACCGCCTGGGGTACACCGAGCGGGAGGCCGAGCTGGCGTGCGTGGCCGGCTACCTCCACGACGTGGGCAACTCCCTGGCTCGCGACGCCCACGGGCAGACCGGCGCCGTGATGGTCTACCAGTCCCTGAAGGACCGGGCGGCCGGCCCCGATCTGATGGCGATCGTCGCCGCGATCGCGAACCACGAGGAGGCCGAGGGCACCGCGGTCTCGCCGATCTCGGCCGCCGTGATCCTCGCGGACAAATCCGACGTGCATCGCAGCCGCGTACGCAAGGCGATGGCCCTCGATCGCGACATCCACGACCGGGTGAACTACGCCGTTGAGCAGAGCTTCCTGCGGGTAGACTCCGACGCCCGAACCGTCAGCCTCGAGCTGTCGATCGACACGACGATCAGCCAGGTGATGGAGTACTTCGAGATCTTCCTCGGCCGGATGCAGCTGTGCCGCTTCGCGGCCGAGGCGATCGAGGCGCGGTTCCGGCTGGTGATCAACGGTCAGGAGCTGGCGTGAGGAAGACCCGCGGCCTGTGGATCTCGGTGATCCTCGTCGGCGTGCTCGTCGTCGCGGCCGTGGTCGGTTTCGCGGCCGGGAGCCTCAAGCCCGTGCTCGGGCTGGATCTCGAGGGCGGGGTCTCGGTGATCCTTTCCGCCCCCCAAGGAACCCCGCGCGACGTGATGAACCAGGCCCTGGAGAACATCCGCAACCGCGTCGACGCCTTCGGCGTGGGCGAACCGGACATCGTCCTGGCCGGCAACACGATCGAGATCCAGATCCCGGGTCTGTCGAACAGCACCGTGCAGCAGCGGAGCTCGGACGTCTACTGCATCGAGGATCCCGCCCGGAACAGCTACGGGTGTGCACCGGACCAGGCCACGCCGCAGGAGGCGCTCGCCGGGTTCCAGGTCACGTCGGAGCCCACGAAGGTCTGCCTGGTCACCACCGACGCCGATCCCCTGCAGTGCTACGCGACCAAGGATCAGGCCACGGCCGCGAAGGCCGGGATCACCGTCCAGCCGAAGCAGAGCGCCACGCCGACGCCGTCGGTCCCGGGCACGCCGAGCGCGAGCCCGACCGCCGGGCCGCCCCCGCAGGCGTCCTCCTACTGCCTGACGGACTTCTCCCAGACCGAGCTCCACTGTTATCCGACGCAGGCCCAGGCCGAGGCCGCCCGCAAGGCGATCACGATGAAGACCACGGAGACCTCGTGGTGCATCGAGCCCGCCACGCCGCCGGCCGCGAGCCCCACGCCCACGCCGAGCGCCTCGGTCTCGCTCAAGCCTTCGGCCAGCCCGTCGGCATCCGCGTCGCCATCGCCGGACGCGGCCGCGGCCTACGACAAGCTCGACACGACCGACGCGAAACCGCTCCCGTGTGACTTCGCATCCGAGACCACCGCGAAGGCCGCGCTCGGCGGCTTCGCGGTGAACCACGTCACGACCCAGTACTGCGTGGTCAGCTCGCAGAACGAGGACCTGGGCTGCTTCTCGACCCAGGCCGCCGCTGCGGAGAAGCAGCGCGAGACCGGACAGCAGCACCTGCTGGACATCATCGGGAAGACGGCGCGCCTGGAGGAGCGGCCGACGATCTCGATCGTCACGCCCGCCGATCCGCAGTACGCCTCGATCCAGCTCACCTGCCAGACCGCCACGGAGCAGGCGACGAGGGCGTGCATCGCCGGGGCCCAGGACGATCAGACGGTGTGGTACCCGGACAAGGCCTCGCCGCCGGACAAGATCCAGCTCGGCAAGGTGATCATCACCGGCAGCGACATCACGAAGGCCTCCGCCCAGCTCACGAGCGACCCGAACACCGGCGTGACGCAATGGGTCGTGACGTTCGACCTGAACAGCTCGGGCTCGAAGGCGTTCGAGGCGGCCACGCGGGCGGCGATCAACGCGCCGCCACCCCAGAACCAGATCGCGATCGCGGTGGACCGCACCGTGATCTCGAACCCGCAGGTCACCGGCATCATCACCGGCACGGGCGAGATCACCGGCAACTTCACCGAGCAGGACGCGAAGGACCTCGCCACGGTGCTGAACGCCGGCGCGCTGCCGGTGGAGCTGACGCGCCAGTCCGTGCAGACCGTGAGCCCCACGCTCGGCGCGCAGTCGCTGCGACAGGGCATCGTCGCCGGCGTCGTCGGGCTGATCCTGCTGTTCCTCTATCTGCTGCTGTACTACCGGCTGCTCGGGATCGTCGCGTGGATCGGGATGTCGATCTGGGCGATCCTGGCGCTCGCCCTCGTGGCGATCGCCGGGAAGAGCTTCGGCTACGCGCTGTCGCTGGCCGGCGTCGCGGGCCTGGTGATCTCCCTCGGCGTGACCGCGGACTCCTACATCGTGTTCTTCGAACGGTTGAAGGACGAGGTGCGCGCCGGGCGGTCGCCGCGGACCGCGGTGCAGCCGGCGTTCAAGCACGCCTTCCATACGATCGTGGCCGCCGACACCGTCACCGGGATCGCCGCCGCGGTGCTGTACCTGACCGCGGTCAGTTCGGTGCGCGGCTTCGCGTTGACCCTCGGCGTCGCGACGCTGCTGGACCTGTTCGTCGTGTACTTCTTCAAGCGGCCGACGGTCTTCCTGATCGCGCGGAACCCGAAGCTGGTGGAGATGCCGGGGTTCGGCCTCGGATCGGCGGCGGCGGCGGACCACACGGCGCTGGACACCTCGGGGGAGGAGGTCTCGTGAACACGCGCGAGTTCCTCGACGTCTACCGGGGGTACCGGATCCCGCACTTCAAGCTGATCGAGCACCGGAACTGGTGGTTCGGGTTCTCCGCGGTGCTGATCGTGTTGTCCCTATTCGGGATCTTCGTGCGCGGGTTCAACTTCTCGATCGACTTCGAGGGCGGCGCGCGGATCAGCTATCCGCTGCGCACCGCGGTCACGGTCCAGGACGTCGAGGCGACGATGTCCCGGTTCGGCTACACGGACGCCGAGGTGCAGATCGTCGGCGGGGACACGGTGCAGATCCGCTCGGCCTCGCTCTCGAACGCGGCCGCCGCCTCGGCGACCCCGTCGGCCACGGCCAGCCCCGGCACCTCCGCCAGCCCCGGGGCCACCGAAGGGTCGACGTCCACGGACGCCACCACCGGTCTGTTGACGGCGCTCGCCCAGCAAGCCGGCGTCGCCTACACGGACATCAGCGTGGAGAGCATCGGACCGACCTGGGGGAAGGAGATCTCCCAGAAGGCCCTCCGCGGCCTCGTGGTTGTGCTCGTCGCGATCACGCTGTACATCGCGTTCCGGTTCGAATGGACGATGGCCGCCGGGGCGATGGTCGCGCTGGTGCACGACGTGACGATCACGGCGGGGGTGTACGCGCTGACCGGCAAGGAGGTCACGCCGGAGACCGTGATCGCGATCCTCACGATCCTGGGGTTCTCGCTGTACGACACCGTGGTGATCTACGACAAGATCAAGGAGAACACCGGATCGCCCGCGTTGCTCGCGCGGATGGGCTACACGAAGGTCGTCGATCTGTCGCTGAACCAGACCGTGATGCGCTCGGTGAACACCTCCCTCGTGGTGCTGCTGCCGATCCTCTCCCTGCTGCTGTTCGGCGGCGAGACCCTGAAGAACTTCGCGTTCGCGATGTTCATCGGCGTCGCGATCGGCGCGTACTCCTCGATCTTCATCGCGGCGCCGATCCTGACGGTGCTCAAGGAGCGGCAGGGCGCCGGCGCGGCTCCGCAACGCACCCGCGGCGGCGTCCAGCGACCGAAGGCCGCCGTGCCCGTCGGCGCCGGCGAGATGGCGGCGACGTCGGATCAGGCGGCGAAGCGCGCCACCGCGAAGCAAGGTGCCCGCTCGCGCCCGGGACAGAAGCGGCGCCCGCCGGCCAAACGCAAACGGAGGTAGCCGTGCAGATCGAGCAGATCAAGGACCTGATCCGCGACGTGCCCGACTTCCCGGAGCCCGGCATCGTCTTCAAGGACATCACGCCGCTGCTGGCCGACCCGATCGCGTTCTCGACGATCGTCGACCTGATCGTGGTGCACTTCGGGCGGGGGAACGTCGACAAGGTCGTCGGGATCGAGGCTCGCGGGTTCATCCTGGGCGCCCCGGTCGCTTACCACTTCGGCGCCGGGCTCGTTCCGGTCCGGAAGGCCGGCAAGCTCCCGGCCGAGACCGTCGACGAGGAGTACGCGCTGGAGTACGGGACGGCGTCGCTGGAGATCCACAAGGACGCGGTCCAGCCGGGCGAGCGCGCCCTGGTCGTCGACGACGTGCTGGCCACGGGGGGGACCGCTCACGCAGCGACGTCCCTGGTGGAGCGGATCGGCGGGACGGTCTGTGGCATCGCCTGCCTGATCGAACTGGACTTCCTCAAGGGCCGCGACAAGCTCGAGGGGCACGACCTCTTCACGCTGATCCACTACTGAGGCGGCCGCTGGTCCGGCCGCCGCGAGCGCCGGACGTACACTGGCTGCATCGCGATGGACAGCAAGGAAGAACTGCAGGTCGAAGCGACCACGACGCCCCCGCAGATGCCGTCTGCGCCGCCGCCGTCGCGCCGCCGCGACCGGATCCCGCTGCCGCGCCGGCGCCGGGCCGATCCCCAGGCGCTCGCACCGCTCTTGAAGCAGGTCCGCGCCTACAACCCGAAAGGTGATCTGCGCCTCCTGGAGCAGGCCTATCGGTTCTCCGACGAGGCCCACGAAGGGCAGTCGCGGCTGTCCGGCGCTCCGTTCATCGAGCATCCGCTGGCCGTCGCCCAGATCCTGGCCGACCTCCGACTGGACACGACGACCCTCGCCGCGGCGCTGCTGCACGACACGGTCGAGGACACCGACGTCACGCTCGAGCTGATCGGCGAGCGGTTCGGCGAGGACGTCGCCCGGATCGTCGACGGCCTGACGAAGCTGGACCGGCTGCAGTTCCGCACGCGCGAGCTGGCGCAGGCGGAGAACGTCCGAAAGATGATCGTGGCGATGGCCGGTGACATCCGGGTCCTGCTGATCAAGCTCGCCGACCGGCTGCACAACATGCGAACGGTCTCTGCCCTCGCCCCGGCGAAGCAGACACGGATGGCCACGGAGACCCTCGAGATCTACGCGCCGCTCGCGAATCGGCTCGGTGTCCAGGAGATCAAGTGGGAGCTCGAGGACCTGTCGTTCAAGACCCTGCATCCCGGGCCCTACAAGGAGATCGCACAGCTCGTCGAGACCCGCCGCGGCGAGCGCCAGGCGTGGATCGAGGAGCTGACGTCGGCGCTGCGCCAGAAGCTGAAGGAGCTCGGCGTGAAAGCCGACGTCGAGGGGCGGCCGAAGCACCTGTATTCGATCTACGAGAAGATGGTGATCGGCGGCAAGGAGTTCGAGGAGATCCACGACCTCGTCGGGATCCGGATTCTCGTGGGATCCACGCGCGACTGCTACGCGGCGCTCGGCGCGGTGCACGCGCTCTGGAAGCCGATCCCCGGTCGGTTCAAGGACTACGTGGCGATGCCCAAGTCCAACATGTACCAGTCCCTGCACACCACGGTGATCGGGCCGCAGGGCAAGCCGCTCGAGATCCAGATCCGCACGCGCGACATGCACCGCACGGCGCAGTTCGGCATCGCCGCGCACTGGCGCTACAAGGAGGGCAAGCAGGCCAAGGACGCCGCCGACCTGGCCTGGCTCGGCCAGATGATGGACTGGCTGAAGGACATGGCCGATCCGCGGGAGTTCATGGAGGGCCTGCGGATCGACCTGTCCGGCGGGCGGGTGTTCGTGTTCACGCCGAAGGGCGACGTCACGAACCTCCCGCAGGGCGCCACCCCGGTGGACTTCGCCTACACGGTCCACACCGAGGTCGGGCATCGCACGATCGGCGCGAAGGTGAACGGCAAGCTGGTGCCGCTCGACTACGAGCTGCGCACCGGCGACACCGTGGAGATCCTGACCTCGAAGGCGCAGGGCGAGGGTCCCAGCCAGGACTGGCTGCAGTTCGTGGCCACGCCACGAGCACGCACGAAGATCCGGCAGTGGTTCGCCCGCGGACGCCGCGAGGACGCGCTGGATCAAGGCAAGGACCTCCTGCAGCGGCAGATGCGCAAACAGAACCTCCCGATCAAGCGGCTCGCCACCGAGGAGGCGCTCGAGCAGGTCGCGCGCGATCTGAAGATCCCCGACCTCGAGGGCCTCTACGTCGCGGTCGGCGAGGGGCACGTCTCGCCGCAGTCGGTGGTGGCCCGGCTGTCGCGGAACGTCTCCGGCACCAGCGAGGAGGACGTCACCGACGTCCCGCTCGCGCGGCCGGTGCGGATCCAGCAGACCGACGTCTCGAAGGGCGTCATGGTCAAGGGCCTGCCCGACGTGTGGGTGCGGCTCGGCCGCTGCTGCACGCCGGTGCCCGGCGACGAGATCGTCGGCTTCGTGACGCGCGGCCTCGGCGTCTCGGTGCATCGCGCCGACTGCCCGAACGTGAAGACGCTCCGCCGCGAGCCCGAGCGCATGATCGAGGTCTCGTGGTCGGAGGGCAAGCCCACGTCGTTCGTCGTGGCGATGCAGGTCGAGGCGCTCGACCGGACCCGGCTCCTCTCGGATATCGCCACGGCCCTGTCGGACCAGCACGTCAACATCCTGTCCGCCAACTCCACCACCGGCCGCGACCGCCTGACGCGGCTGCGGTTCACGTTCGAGCTGGCCGACATCACGCATCTGTCCTCGATCCTCGCGGCCGTCAAGCGCGTCGAGAGCGTCTTCGACGCGTACCGCGTGGTTCCCAGCTAGGTGCGGGTCCTGCTCCAGCGGGTCTCCCGGGCGAGCGTCGCCGTGGACGGCCGCGAGGTGGCCTCGATCGGGACGGGGTACCTCCTGCTGGTCGGGGTGGGCCGCGGCGATCCCGGCGACCACGCCGCCCGGCTGGCCGACAAGGTCGCCGGCCTGCGCGTGTTCCCCGACGCTGCCGGGAAGGCGAACCGCTCGCTCGCCGACGTCGGCGGGGAGGCGCTGGTGGTGTCCCAGTTCACGTTGTACGGCGACGTTCGCAAGGGCCGCCGGCCGTCCTGGACGGACGCGGAGGATCCGGAGCGGGCCGACGCGCTGGTCGAGGCGTTCGCCGCGGCCCTGGAGGCGCACGGCTTCCGGGTCGGGCGGGGGAGCTTCGGGGCGCACATGGAGGTGGAGCTCGTGAACGACGGTCCCCTCACGCTGTGGCTCGACGCGGAGGCGCGGTGACGGGGCGGCGGCGCGTGTCCTCGGGCTCGCCCTACGAGCCGACGATCGGGTTCAGCCGCGCGCTGCGCGTGGGCGACCGGGTCCTGATCTCGGGCACCGCCCCGATCCGACCCGGCGGCGAGGTGGATCCGGACGCCGGCGCGCAGATGCGTCGGTGCCTCGAGATCGCCCTGGACGCGCTCGCGGAGGCCGGCGGCGGGGTCGCGGACGTGGTCCGCACCCGCACCTACCTGGTCGACCGCGCCGACGCCGAGGCGGTCGGCGCGGTGCACGGGGAGATCTTCGGCGAGGTCCGGCCGGCCTCGACGATGGTCGTGGTCGCCGGGCTCCTCGACGATCGCTGGCGGGTCGAGCTGGAGCTCGAGGCCGTCGTCGGCTGAGCCGGGCGGCCGGAGGGCGTCCGGTAGCATGACGCCGCGATGTACCTGGACGTCTTCGACGAGAACCCGTACGGCACGAACTGCTGGTTGCTGGCCGCGGAAGGCTCCGACGAGGCGGTCGTCGTCGATCCGGGGTTCGAGCCCGAGGCGGTCCGAGCGCTGCTCGACGCCGCCGGGAAGACGCCGGTCGCGGTCCTGCTGACGCATGCGCACGGCGACCACGCGTCCGCCGCCGGCACGTTCGCCGGCGACCTGCCGGTGTACATCCATCCCGAGGACCTGCGGGCCTTCGACGATCCGGCGGGCTGGGGCGGCGCGTCCGCCTCGCTGCTGGATCCGGCGAAGGACCTGCGGCCGATCGCCGACGGCGAGCGGCTCGAGCTGGGCGGGTTCGGGATCGAGGTCCTGCACACCCCCGGGCACACGCCCGGCCACTGCATCTTCCGCGTGGGCGGGGACGTGCTGGTGCTCTCCGGGGACCTGGTGTTCGCCGGGTCGATCGGCCGTTCCGACTTCGCGAACTCCGATCCCGCCGCGATGCAGCGCAGCCTCGCGCGGTTCCTGACGCTCCCGGACGACCTGCGCACCCTGCCGGGCCACGGCCCGGAGACCACGGTCGGGCTCGAGCGCGCCGCGAACCCGTTCCTGGTAGGGCTCGGCTGATGGAGCTCGCGCCGCCGCGCGGCACCCAGGATCTCCTGCCGCCGTCCGGAGGCCAGATGCGCGCGCTGTACGACCGCGCCGCGACGATCGCGCGTCTGTTCGGCTACCGCTACGTCGAGACCCCGGTGTTCGAGGCGACCGAGCTGTTCGCCCGCACCTCCGGCGCCACGAGCGACGTGGTCTCGAAGGAGATGTACACGTTCGAAGACCGCGGGGAGCGGATGCTGACGCTGCGTCCCGAGGGCACCGCGCCGGTGATGCGGGCCTACCTGCACCGGATGCACGACCTCTCCTCGCCGTTCAAGGCCTACTACCTGACCCGGATGTACCGCTACGCGCGCCCGCAGGCCGGCAGGTACCGCGAGCACCGGCAGTTCGGCATCGAGGTGATCGGCGAGGCGGGTCCGGCCGCCGATGTCGAGGTGATCGTCGTGGGCGACCGCTTCCTGCGCGGGCTGGGCCTGCGCCGGTACACGGTCGAGGTGAACTCCCTCGGCGACGAGGTCTGCCGTCCCGCCTACCGAGAGGAGCTGCTCGCGTTCCTCGAGACCAACCGCGATCGACTCCGCGACGAGCACAAGGACCGGTTCCGGGACAATCCCCTGCGCGTCTTGGATTGCAAGGACGAGGCCTGCCGGGCGGTCGCGGCGGAGGCACCGCACCTGGTGGACCGGCTCTGTGGTCCGTGCGCCGAGCACTTCGACGCCGTGCTCGCGGGGCTCCGCGCGGCGGGGCTCGAACCGGTCGTGACGCCGACCCTCGTGCGCGGCCTGGACTACTACACGCGCACGGCCTTCGAGTTCCTCAGCGAGGCGCTCGCCGAGGGGGCCTCGCTGCAGCAGTCCACGCTGTTCGGCGGCGGCCGCTACGACGGGCTCGCCGAAGCGATCGGCGGCCCACCCGTGCCGGGGATCGGCTTCGGCATGGGCCTGGAGCGGGTGCTGCTGGCGATCGCGGATGAGGGACTCGCCCCGCCGGCGGAGGAGGGACCGCGCGCGTTCGTCGTGACGATCGGTGAGCCGGCCCGCGAGCTCGGGCGCCGGCTCGTGGAGCAGCTCCGGGCGGCCGGGGTGCCGGCCGAGATGCCGTTCGGCGAGCGGCCGCTGAAGGCGCAGCTCAAGATGGCCGATCGGACCGGTGCGGTCTACGCGGCGATCATCGGGGAACGGGAGGCCGCGGACGGGACGGTGACGCTCAAGCGCTTGCTCGACGGCGAGCAGGCGACCGTACCGATCGCGGAGGCGGAGGCACGCTTGCGGGAGCCCGCGGCGTGAGCACGTCGCCCATGCGCACCGCGATGCGCTCGCACACGTGCGGCGAGCTCCGCGCCGAGCACGCCGGCGCCACGGTGGACCTCTGCGGCTGGATCGCCCACCGCCGCGACCACGGAGGGGTGACGTTCGTCGATCTCCGGGACCGCGAAGGGGTCACGCAGGTGGTCTTCCATCCCGAGGAGGCGCCCGTGGCGCACGTTGCGGCGCAAGAACTCCGGAGCGAATGGGTGGTGCGGGTTTCGGGAACGGTCCGCGCCCGGCCGGACGGGATGGCGAACCCGGCCCTGGCCACCGGCGAGATCGAGGTGGCCGCGGCGGAGCTCCGCGTGCTGAACCGCGCGGAGACCCCGCCGTTCGTGATCGAGGACCGCATCGAGGCCGACGAGCAGCTGCGCCTGGAGTACCGCTACCTCGACCTGCGCCGCCCGGAGATGACCCGGATCCTGCGGCTGCGCTCCGACGTGAACCGGATCATGCGTGAGCACATGGATGCGCTCGGCTTCCTGGAGGTGGAGACCCCGATCCTGACGCGCTCGACGCCCGAGGGCGCGCGCGACTTCGTCGTGCCCGCGCGGATGTTCCCCGGCAGCTTCTACGCGCTGCCGCAGTCGCCACAGCAGCTGAAGCAGCTGCTGATGGTCGCCGGGCAGGACCGCTACTACCAGATCGTCCGGTGCCTGCGCGACGAAACGCCCCGCGCCGACCGCGGGCTGGAGTTCACCCAGCTCGACATCGAGATGTCCTTCGCCGACGAGGACGACCTGTTCGGCGTGATCGAGCCGCTGTACGCGCGCCTGATCCTCGAGACCCAGGGCGTCGAGGTTCCGACGCCGTTCCGCCGCCTCACCTACGACGAGATGCTCGACCGGTTCGGATCGGACAAGCCCGACCTGCGCTACGGCATGGAGCTCGTCGCGCTGACCGATCTGTTCGCGGGCTCGGGCTTCCGGGCCTTCGCCGACGTCGCGGGCTCGGGCGGCGCGATCAAGGCGCTCGCCGCGGCCGGCGGCGCGTCGTTGTCGCGGAAGGAGCTCGACAAGCTGGTCGAGGGCGCGAAGGGCCGGGGCGCCGCGGGGCTCGTGTGGATCGCCGTCGAGCAGGACGGGATCCTCCGCTCGCCGGTGGAGAAGTTCCTGTCCGACGAGGAGCGCGCCGGCATCCTGGCGCGCACCGGCGCGGGCCCCGGCGACCTGGTGTGCATCGTCGCCGACCGGATCGACCGCGTGCACGTCGCCCTCGACGGCCTCCGCCGCGAGCTCGCGGTGCGCCTCGAGCTGATCCCCGAGGGCCGGTGGGAGTTCTGCTGGTACGTCGAACCGCCCCTGTTCGAGTGGAGCGACGACGAGGGCAAGTGGGTGTCGAACCATCATCCGTTCACCGAGCCGCTCACCGACGATCTCGAGCCGACGACGGCGAAGGCGCGTGCCTACGACCTGGTCCTGAACGGGTTCGAGGTGGGCGGCGGGTCGATCCGCATCTCGCGTCCCGACGTGCAGGAACGGGTGTTCGCCGTGCTCGGTCTGGCGCCGGAGACGATCGAGGCGCAGTTCGGCCACCTGGTGCGGGCGTTCCGCTACGGCGCGCCGCCCCACGGCGGGATCGCGATGGGGATCGACCGGCTCGTGATGCTCCTGGCCGGCAAGGACGCGATCCGGGACGTCACGGCCTTCCCGAAGGCGCAATCGGGCGCCGATCCACTGATGGGGGGACCGGCGCCGATCGACGACGCCCAGCTCGCCGAGCTGGGGATCCGCGTGGTCGCGCCGCCCCGGGAGGACGCATGAGCGAAGGACTGAGCGCCGAGGACCTCGCGCTGCTCCGCGGCGAGAACTACGCCTACCTCGTGACCCTGAACGCCGACGGCACGCCGCAGGTGACGGTCACGTGGGTCGACGCCGACGACGACGGGCACGTGCTGATCAACTCCGCGGCCGGCCGTCGCAAGGACCGGAACATGCGCCGGGACCCGCGCGTGGCGATCTCGGTGGCGCGGGGCGGTGATCCGTACGACTGGACGTCGATCAACGGCACGGTGGAGGACGTGATCGAAGGCGACGAGGCGCTCGCCCACATCGATGCGCTCAGCCGCCGGTACGACCACGTCCCCTGGACCCCCACCGAGGGACAGGTCCGCGTGATCTACCGGGTCCGGCCCGATCGGATCGTGCGGTACGCCTGAGCCGATGAGCGAGCAGCCGCTCGCCGCGCGGATGCGCCCGCGGACACCGGCCGAGTTCGTCGGCCAGACCCACCTGGTCGGGCCGGGCCGCGCGCTCTCGAAGCTGATCGACCGCGGCGCGCTCCCGTCCCTGATCCTGTGGGGCCCGGCCGGCACGGGGAAGACCACGCTCGCGCACCTGCTGGCCGACGCGGTGGGCGCGCAGTTCACCCAGCTCTCGGCGGTCAACAGCGGCGTCGCCGACGCGCGCAAGGTGATGGAGGGCGCGCGCGGCGGGCTGTTCAAGACGATCCTGTTCGTCGACGAGGTGCACCGCTGGTCGAAGGCGCAGCAGGACGTGCTGCTGCCGGCGGTCGAGGAAGGCACCGTCACCCTGATCGGCGCCACCACGGAGAACCCGTACTTCTCGCTGAACACGCCGTTGCTGTCCCGGTGCATCCTGATGCGCCTGGAGCCGCTGTCTGCCGAGGACCTCGCCGCGTTGATCCACCGGGCGCTCGAGGACGAGGAGCGGGGGCTCGGCGCGCTCCACCTCACGATCGACGACGACGCCCTCGAGCACCTGGTCACGATCGCCGGGGGCGACGCGCGGGTGGCCCTGACCGGCCTGGAGGCGTCGGCGCTGGCGGCGGAGGCCGCCGGGGACACCGCGATCGGCCTGGGGATCGCCGCCGACGCGGTCCAGCGCAAGGCCGTCGTCTACGACCGGCAGGGCGACGCGCACTACGACGTGATCAGCGCGTTCATCAAGTCGATCCGCGGCTCCGACCCCGATGCCGCCCTGTTCTGGCTCGCGCGGATGGTCGAGGCGGGGGAGGACGCGCGGTTCATCGCGCGCCGCCTGATCGTCCACGCCTCCGAGGACGTCGGGATGGCCGATCCCCGAGCGCTGCTGATCGCCGTCGCGGCCGCGCAGGCCGTCGAGCACGTCGGGCTCCCGGAGGCCCGGATCAACCTGGCGCACGCCACGATCTACTTGGCCCGTGCCCCGAAGTCGAACAGCGTGATCGCGGCCATCGGCGAGGCGCAGCGTGACGCGGCCTCCGCGGACCCCGTTCCGCTGCACCTGCGCGACGCGTCGTACCCGGCCGCGAAGCGCCTGGGCCACGGGAAGGGCTACGTGTATCCCCACGACCGCCCGGGCCACTGGGCCGAGCAGGAGTACCGGCCCGCCCGCTACGAGGGCACGCGCTACTACCGGCCGAGCGGGATGGGCGAGGACACGGAGGACTGGACCCCCGGGGAGGGACCCTCCCGGCCCGACGCCGGGACCCGCTAGGCTAGCGCCGGCTGTTCCGGACCTGTTGCGACCGTTGGGAGGGCTCGACATGACCGTTCTCGCGACCACCGGCGGTGACTGGGCGCTGATCGTCCTGGCCGCCTTCTGGGGTCTGCTCGTGTGCTTCCTCTGCGTCGTGCTGTTCCGGACCTCGAGCGTGCTCGAGAGCACGAAGATGACGATCGACGAGTTGCGCGCCGAGACCGTTCCGTTGCTGCGCGAGGTGAAGTCCTCGGTGGAGCGCTTGAACCGCGAGATCGACCGCGTCGACGTGGTCCTGGAGTCCACCGGCACGATCGTCGGGCGCGTGGAGAAGCTCTCCGGCCTGATGGAGGAGGCCGCCGGGAGCCCGCTCGTGAAGCTGATCAGCTTCGGTGCGGGGCTCCGGCAGGGGTTCTCGAAGGCCGGCTCGGGCGGCAAGACCGGCAAGGCCGGCAGGGCCAAGGGCGGCGGCGGGTCGAAGTCCCGGAAACGGCGCTGAGGTGCGACGGCTCTTCTGGCTCGCGGTCGGGGTGGGCTTCGGAGCCGTCAGCGCCGTGATGGCGTCGCGGTGGACGCGCAAGCAGGTGGAGCGCGCGAAGCCGCAGGCGATCGCGCGGGAGGCCCGCGGCGGGCTGATGGACCTCACGAGGCTGTTCACCGAGTCCGTCGAGGAGGGCCGACGCGCGATGGATCAGCGCGAGCGCGAGCTGCGCGAGAAGCACGACGTGACCGGTCCGGGCGCCGCCTGACCCGCCGGTAGACTCCTCGCCGATGGAGGGCAACCGGATCCGCGAGCTGTTCCTGGCGTTCTTCGAGGAGCGTGCGCACACCCGGGTCCGCTCCTCGTCGCTGATCCCACCGCCGGAGTCGGGGCTGCTGCTCACGAACGCCGGCATGAACCAGTTCATCCCGTACTTCCTGGGCCAGGCCGAGCCGCCGTACCTCCGCGCGGCGACGTCCCAGAAGGTGATGCGGACGAACGACATCGAGAACGTCGGGCACGACGCGCGCCACCTCACGTTCTTCGAGATGCTCGGCAACTTCTCGTTCGCGGACTACTTCAAGGCCGACGCGATCGTATGGGCACACGAGCTGATCACCCAGGGCTACGGGATCGAGCACGACCGCCTGTGGGTCACGGTGTACGACGACGACGACGAGGCGGCGGAGATCTGGATCGACGGCGCGGGCCTGGCCCCCGGACGGATCGTCCGGCGCGGCAAGCTCGACGCGGCCGGTGAGCCCGCGAACTACTGGCATACCCACGCCGCGGGGCCGGCCGGGCCGTGCAGCGAGATCTTCGTGGACCGGGGGCCGGCGCTGGGGCCCGACGGCGGTCCCGACGTCGACGAAGAGCGCTTCATGGAGATCTGGAACCTCGTGTTCATCCAGGATCGGATCGACGGCGACCTCGCCTACGTCGAACCCCTTCCCGCGAAGAACGTCGACACCGGCTCGTGCCTCGAGCGGGTCGCGCTGCTGCTCCAGGGGGTCGACAACGTCTTCGAGACCGACCTGCTCCGCCCGATCCTCGAGGTGGGGGAGCGGCGCTCGGGGCGGACGCACGGGGACGACCCGCGCGACGACGTCTCGCTGAAGGTGATCGCCGAGCACGGGCGGGCGGCGACGTTCCTGATCGCCGACGGGGTCCAGCCTTCGAACGAGGGCCGTGGCTACGTTCTGCGCCGGATGCTGCGGCGGGTGGTCTCCCACGCCCGGCGCCTCGGGATCGAGGGCG
The DNA here is from genome assembly GCA_035490535.1 of Actinomycetota bacterium. Taxonomy (GTDB): domain Bacteria; phylum Actinomycetota; class UBA4738; order UBA4738; family HRBIN12; genus AC-51. The sequence continues at coordinate 62,584 of DATHCP010000041.1, read as the reverse complement.
GGATCACGCAGGACCTGATCACCAGCGTGCTGGAGCTCTTCGGCGACGCGTACCCCGAGCTCCGGGAGAACGAGGCGTTCGTCCGCCAGGTGGCCGATTCTGAGGAGGAGCGATTCGCCGCGACGCTGAAGCAGGGCCTGGTCCGCTTCGAACGGGCCCGTGAGCACGCGACCGGCGGCACGATCTCCGGCGACGAGGCCTTCGCGCTGCACGACACGCACGGGTTCCCGATCGAGCTCCTGGAGGAGCTCGCCGCCGGGGAGGGTCTGTCGATCGACCGCGAGCGGTTCGAGGAGCTGCTCGAGGAGCAGCGGACGCGGGCGCGGGCCGCGGCGAAGCGGATCGAGATCGGACCGGACGCGGGCGCCGTGCCGCCCACCGAGTTCGTGGGGTACACGGACCTGGAGAGCGAATCCCCGATCGCACTGCTGCTGGGCGAGGACGACGAGGTCTTGGACGCGGCCGACGAAGGCCGGGCGGTCCGGCTCGTGCTGGATCGGACGCCGTTCTACGCCGAGGGCGGTGGGCAGATCGGCGACCGCGGAACGATCCGGACGCCCACCGGAACGGTCCGGATCGTGGATACGCAGGCCGCCGGCGAGCGTGCGATCGTGCACGCCGGCATCGTGGAGTCCGGCGAGGTCCGCCCTGGCCAGGAGGCGTTCGCGCAGGTCGACGCCGAGCGGCGCGAAGCCACCGCGCGGGCGCACACCTCGACCCACGTCGTGCATTGGACGTTGAAGCACCTGCTGGGCGACCACGCGCGCCAGGCCGGCTCCCTCGTGGAGCCGGGAAGGCTGCGGTTCGACTTCCCGAACCCGGGGCCGGTGTCCCGCAGAACGCTGGAGGAAGCGGAGCTCGAGGCGAACCGCCACCTGGCCGACGACGACGCGGTGATCGCGTTCGAGACGACCCAGGAGGAGGCGCGGTCGCTGGGCGCGGTCGCGCTCTTCGGCGAGAAGTACGGCCAGATCGTGCGCGTCGTCGAGATCGGCGATTACTCGCGGGAGCTCTGCGGTGGCACGCACGTGCCGAGGACCGGGAGGGTCGCCGTGATCCGGCTCCTCCACGAGGGCTCGATCGGCGCGGGCATGCGCCGCGTGGAGGCCCTGGTCGGCCCCGACGCCCTCCGCGAGATCAACGTCGAGCGCGAGCTCCTGCATGACCTGGTGGCGGCGCTCGAGGCGACCGACGCGCAGGCGGCGCTGGAGCGGGCCCGCCGCGTCGTCGAGGAGAACAAGCGGCTGCGGAGCCAGCTGGGCACGCTGCGGGCGGGAGACCGGGGGGCGCTGATCGCCTCGCTCGCCGAGGGCGCCCACGACGTCGACGGTGTCGCGCTCGTGGTGTCCGCCGTGCCGGGCGAGGATCCGAGCGGGTTGCGTGAGCTGGCCCAGAAGGTCCGCGACAAGCTCGCGGCGCGGCCCGCGGTCGTGGTGGTCGGCAACGGCGACGGCGGCAAGGCGATGCTGGTCGCGGCGGCCACGCAGGGAGCGGTCGAGCGCGGCGTGACCGCCCCGGCCGTGCTCGAGCCGGCGGCGAAAGCGATCGGCGGCGGCGCCGGCGGCAAGGACATCCTTGCGAACGCCGGCGGGAAGGACGCCGGCGCGATCGACACCGCGCTCGGCCTCGTGCCGGCACGCCTGCGCGAGCTCCTCGGCGCGGCATGACCGAGGGGGGCCGCGTGCTCGGCCTCGACCTGGGGGACGCGCGGATCGGCGTGGCGATCTCCGACGAGGACCGGCGGGTCGCGGTGCCGGTGGGCACGGTGCACGTCGGGCAGCCACCGGGCGAGCTCCTCGCGATCCGGCAGCTCGTCGAGGAGCACGGCGCGACGCTCGTGGTGCTTGGGCTGCCCCTGTCGATGGACGGTTCGCACGGTGCGCGCGCGGTCCAGGCCGAGGCGTTCGGGGAAGCGCTCGCCGCGGCCGTGGCCGTGCCGATCGCGTACCAGGACGAGCGTCTCAGCACCGTGGAGGCGGACCGGCGCCTGCGGGAGACCGGCGCCGACGGCCGGACCCGACGCCGCGCCGTGGACGCGACCGCGGCCCAGGTGCTGCTGCAGGCTTGGCTCGACGGCCGGCGCTCGGCACCCGCGGATCACGGGTGAACGAGCCCGGGTATCCTCCACGGCCGATGGACCCACCGGCGCGGAGCGACCGTCACGGACCTGACCGCCGTCGGAAGAGGTTCGGGCTCGTCGCGGCGCTGCTGGTGTTCCTGGTGCTGCTGGGCGGGCTCGCCGTGGTCGCGAACCGCTACTCGGGCTGCAAGGAGCCGCCACCGGCCGGCGCCTCCGTCTCGTTCGAGGTGCCGCAGGGCGCCACCGGCCGTGACGTCGCCGCCTCGCTCAAGGACGAGGGTCTCGTCCGGTGCGGCGGCTTCGTCGGGAACCTGCTGCTCCGGGGGACCGGGAAAGCGAACGACATCCTCGCCGGCACCTACACCCTGACGATCGGGATGCCGCTGGATCAGATCGTGACCGTGATCACCACGCCGCCGGCCGCGGTGCCCACGGTTCGGCTGACCGTGCCGGAAGGGCTCCGGATCCGCTCGACCTACCCGGGGGAGCGCAGCATCTCCACCGAGGTTCAGGAGCAGACCGGGATCTCGGCGAAGGTCTTCGCGAAGCTCGCCGAGAGCGGGCGCTATCCGCTGCCGCCCTACCTGCCGGCCGGGACCTCGGCCGAAGGATTCCTGTTCCCCGACACCTACCAGCTGGTGAAGAAGGGGCTGACCGCCGACGACGTGATCCGCACGATGCTGAAGCAGTTCCAGACCGAGGCTGCCGATCTCGATCTGACCGCGGGTGCGAAGCGGCTCGGCCTGACCCCGTACCAGGTCGTGGTCGTCGCCTCGATGATCGAGCGCGAGGCACAGGTGGAGAAGGACCGTCCGCTGATCGCGAGCGTGATCTACAACCGGCTCGCGAAGCACATGACGCTCGGGATCGACGCGACGCTCTTGTACGACGATCCGACGCCGGACGGGCAACTGTCGACGGCGGATCTGCAGACCGACACGCCGTACAACACGCGGATCAACGGCGGGCTCCCGCCGACGCCGATCGCGAGCCCCGGACGCGAGTCCCTCGACGCCGCCCTGCATCCCGCCGACACCGGGTACCTCTATTACGTGGCGTGCCCGAAGGACGGCCAGGGCGTGCATCGCTTCGCGACGACCTATCACCAGCACCTCCGCAACGTGCGGGAATGCCTGGGGTGACGTGAGCGGACCCGCGCCGGTCTCCGGGGGCACGCACACGGTCGGCATCGTCGGCTGGCCCGTCGCGCGGAGCCTCTCGCCGGCGATCCACAACGCCGCGTTCGCCGCCCTGGAGCTCGACTGGACCTACGTGCCGCTGGCGGTGCCGCCCGGCGAGGAGCCCGCGGCGTTCGCGGGCCTGCACGCCCTGGGGTTCGCCGGCGCGAACGTCACGATGCCGCACAAGGATGCGGCAGCCCGCGCCTCGGCGAGCCTGTCGGAGGACGCCGCTCGGCTCGGTGCGGTCAACACCCTGGTGGCCGACCCGGCCGGCCTGCGCGGTCACAACACGGACGCGCCGGGGTTCGAGCGGTTCCTGCGCGATGACGCCGCGTTCGATCCGGCGGGAGCCGACGCGCTGGTGATCGGAGCCGGCGGTGCCGCGCGGGCGTGCGCGCTGGCGCTCGCGCGGGGCGGGGTCGCGCGCGTGCGGGTCGCCGTCCGTGACCCCGCGCGCGCCGGGCGGCTCGCCGCCGCGCTCGAGGGATCGCCGGCCGCCCTCGAGGTCGTAGAGCTGGGGGCGCCGACCGGCCCGGTCGACCTGATCGTGAACGCCACGCCGGTCGACCCGCCGCTCGGCGACGACCTCGTGCGGGCGCGCCTCGTGGTCGACCTGCGCACCGACCCACCGGAGACCCAGCTGGAGCGGACCGCGCGCGCCGCCGGGATCGCGGCGTTCGGCGGGCTCGGCCTGCTCCTGCACCAGGCGGCGCTGTCCTTCGAGCTGTGGACCGGCCGACCGGCCCCCCTCGAGGTGATGTCGGCCGCTGCGCTTGCGGCGGTCGCGGCCCGTCGGTAGGCCTACGACCTCCTCGCCTCAAGCACCCCCGGGGGACCGACGATGCCTCGGGAAGAAGGCATGGACGAATACGCCGCGCTCGCACAGCGCGTCGTCCTGACGATGGACGACGTGCGTGGTTGTCTGGTGCTGTCCCGGGACGGCATGGTCCTCGGCGCCTATCCGGAGGAGGACGAGCAGGCCTTCAAGCCGGCCTGGCTCCGGTTCGTCAACGTCGGCGAGGCGCGCCGCGGCTTCGTCGAGTTCTCCGACCAGATGTGGGCCTACGTCCACCGCGGCCCCTACGCCGCGTTCGTCGTCTCCGGAACGGCCGTGCGCCCCGGCGTCCTGCTCGATCAGCTCGAGCAAGCGGTGCTCGCCGCCGAGGAGAGCCGCGCGAAGAAGGGCGACACGCTGAAGGTCCCGGACGCGCCCGGCGCACCCTCGGGCCGGCCGCGGACCTCGCTGCACCCGCCGGCCGATCGGCCGCAGGTGGCGCCGGCGGTGGCCGGCACCGCCCCGCCGCCCGAGGAGCGGACGTGGGCCGAGGGCTCCGCCGCCGCACCGCCGCCGCAGCGTCCGCCTGCCGAGGTCGGGGCCGCGGGCGGGGGCGCCGAGCCCCAAGAGCAGTTGTCCGGCTGGCGCCGCCAGGCGATGGCCGCCGAGCAGCGTGCGGCCGAGCCGACGGCCGCCGCGCCGGAGGAGATCCGGCGGATCCCGGCCGAGGCGCCGCCGGCGGCGGCGCCCACGCCGGAGCCGGTCCGCGCCGAGCCGACGCGCCCGCGCGAGCCCGAGGAGCTGACGGCGGCCGGGCGCCCCGCGGCGTTCGCGACCGAGTCCTCGCCCTTCGCCCGGTTGGAGGCGGAGTCGGCCGCCGCCGCCGTCGAGTCCGCCGGCGGGGCGACCGCCGTGGCGCCGCCTCCCGTCGCGGCCGAGCCGACCTCGGCGGAGCTCCTTCCGGCGCCCGCCGAGGAGCCCTCGGCCGCGGGAGCGTTCGACCGGGAGCCCCAGCGGCTCGTATCCCCCGACCGGCCGATGGACGAAGGGGGCGACGAGGACGAGGACGAGCTGGGCGAGGTCGACCGGGTGATGCTGGCCAAAGAGTTCTCGGGATTGCTTCAGGCAGATGAGGACGGTGACGAAGACAACTCCTGAAGACCCCAGCCAACGGCCTAGCCCGAACGGGACCTAGATGAGCACGGTCAAGCGCAAGTCGAAACAGCTCGGCCAGATCCTCATCGAGCTCGGGTACATCACCCCCGAGCAGCTGGAGTCTGCCCTCGAGGAGCACCGCAAGACCCCGAAGTCGCTCGGCCGGGTCTTGATCGACCTGGGGATGATCAAGGAGTCGGACCTGGTCCGCGCGCTCGCAGAGCAGGTCGGTCTGGAGTTCGTCGATCTGTCGGAGTTCCCGGTCGACGCGACCGCCACGGTGCTGCTGCCCGAGTCGCTCGCGCGCCGTTATCGCGCGCTGCCGATCGGCGAACGCGATGGCCGCCTGCTGGTCGCGATGTCGGATCCGGCGAACGTCTACGCGCTGGACGACATCCGCACGATCACCGGCCGCGATGTGCAGCCCGTGGTGGCGACGGCGAACGATGTCGAACGCGCGATCCAGAAGTTCGCGGGCCTCGACTCGCAGGTCGAGGCGATGGCCGACATCATGGCCGAGGCGAACGATACCGAGAGCGCCGAAGACCTCGAGGCGGCGGTCGAGGACGCGCCGATCGTCAAGCTCGTGAACGCGATCATGACGCAGGCCGTCGGTGATCGCGCCTCAGACGTGCACCTCGAGCCGGGGGAGCGCAACGTCCGGATCCGGTTCCGCGTCGACGGCGTGCTCCACGAGCCGATGCCGCCGGCCCCGAAGAACATCCAGGGCGGCCTGATCAGCCGCTTGAAGGTGATGGCCGACCTCAACATCGCGGAGAAGCGCGTGCCGCAGGACGGCCGGATCTCGATGAAGGTCGGGGCCAGTCAGCTGGACCTCCGTGTGGCGACGCTCCCGACCGTGTACGGCGAGAAGGTCGTGATCCGCGTCCTGGACAAGACGAACGCCCTGCTCCGCCTGGAGGACCTCGGCTTCCTCGAGGACTCGTACAAGCGGTTCTCGGTTTCGTTCAAGAAGCCGTACGGCGCGATCTTGGTGACCGGGCCGACCGGCTCGGGGAAGTCGACCACGATGTACGCGACGTTGAACATCCTCAACGAGGAATCCAAGAACATCATCACGGTCGAGGACCCGGTCGAGTACCGGCTCGCGGGCGTGAACCAGGTCCAGGTGAACCCGAAGGCGGGACTCACGTTCGCGTCGGCGCTGCGCTCGATCCTGCGCGCCGACCCCGACATCGTGCTGATCGGTGAGATCCGCGACAAGGAGACGGCCACGATCGCGATCGAGGCCGCCCTGACCGGCCACCTCGTCTTGTCCTCGCTGCACACGAACGACGCCGCCTCGGCGATCACCCGCCTGGTGGAGATGGACGTGGAGACCTTCCTGGTCGCCTCGGCGATCGACGCCGTGGTCGCCCAGCGCTTGGCCCGCAAGCTCTGCGAGCGGTGCAAGCAGGCGTACGCGCCGGAGCAGGCGGAGCTCCAGGCGGCCGGCTACCCCGAGTGGCTCTGGAACGAGGTTCCGCAGCTGTGGAAGCCCCAGGGCTGCCCCGCCTGCGCGAACACCGGGTACCGCGGTCGGATCGGGCTGTACGAGGTGATGCAGATGACCGAAGAGATCGAACGGCTCACGGTGGAGCGTTCCTCTGCCGATGCAGTCAGGGACGTGGCCATCCAGCAGGGGATGATGACCCTGCGCGAGGACGGCCTCGAGAAGGCCCGTATGGGCGTCACAGCATTGGACGAGGTCGCAAGGGTGGTGAAGTGAGGATGAGCACGGTAGCGCCGACCGAAGACGATCTACAGGTCCCGGTTCCCGAGCTGCTCGGGAAGCTCCTGGACCGCAAGGGTTCGGACCTGCACCTCACGGCGGGCACGCCTCCGGTCGTGCGCGTCCACGGGGAGCTGGAGCGACTGGACGAATACCCGTTGCTGTCGCCGCGGGCGTTGCAGGGCATGATCTACGCGATCCTGCCCCAGAAGATGCGCGAGCGCTTCGAGCAGGAGCTCGAGCTCGACATGTCGTACTCGCTGCCGGGCCGGGCCCGGTTCCGGGTGAACGTGTTCATGCAGCGCGACGCCGTGGGCGCGGTCTTCCGGGTGATCCCCTTCGACATCCAGAACATGGATGAGCTCGGGCTCCCGCCGGTCGCGTCGGACCTCGCGCGCTTCCCGCGCGGGTTCGTCGTGGTCACCGGTCCCACCGGCTCGGGCAAGTCGACGACGCTCGCCGCGATGGTGGACGTCGTGAACACCGAGCGGGCCGGCCACATCATGACGGTCGAGGACCCGATCGAGTTCCTGCACAAGCACAAGAAGTGCGTCGTGAACCAGCGGGAGATCGGCGCCGACACCCACAGCTTCGCGTCGGCCCTGAAGCACGTCCTGCGCCAGGACCCCGACGTGATCCTCGTGGGCGAGATGCGGGACCTCGAGACGATCGCGACCGCGATCACGGCGGCCGAGACCGGCCACCTGGTCTTCGCGACCCTGCACACGCAGGACGCGCCGCAGACGATCGACCGGATCATCGACGTGTTCCCGCCACACCAGCAGCAGCAGGTCCGGGTGCAGCTGTCCACCACGCTGCAGGGCGTGGTCACGCAGCAGCTGATCCCGACCGCCGACGGGCAGGGGCGCGTCGTGGCCTCCGAGGTCATGGTCGCGACCCCGGGCATCCGCAACCTGATCCGCGAGGGGAAGGTCCACCAGGTCTACTCCGCGATGCAGGCGGGCGGCCGCTACGGCATGCAGACGATGGACATGTCCCTCGCGGCCCACGTGAAGGCCGGGCGCATCACGCAGCAGATGGCCTTCGAGCGGTGCCACGACCCCGAGGAGCTGCAGCGTCTGATCGGATCCGCCGCGGGGCTGTCGGCCTTCGCCGGCGCGAGCGCCTTCGACGACGGCACCTGGGCCACCGGGAGCTTCCAGCCGTCGTCGGACCCGTTCGGATCCTCGAACGGCTCGTGAGGAGGTGAGGGGAGATGCCCGAGACCTACACCTATAAGGTCCGCGACAAGGGGGGTCACGTCGTCACGGGCACGCTCGTGGCGGACAACGAGGCGTTGGTCCTGCAGCGCCTCCGCGAGCAGGGGTACACGCCGCTCGAGGTCGGCCGCCAGAAGCGGGGGATGAACATCGAGCTGACCCCCAAGAAGGTCAAGCTCAAGGAGCTGGCGGTCTTCTCGCGGCAGTTCGCCACGATGGTCAACTCGGGTCTGCCGATCCTGCGGGCCCTCGCGATCCTGTCCGAGCAGACCGAGAACAAGGAGCTCGCCCGGGTCCTGACGGTCGTGCGTTCGAACGTCGAGCAGGGCGCATCCCTGTCCACGGCGATCGCGAAGCACCCGAAGGTGTTCAACGACCTCTACGTCTCGATGGTGAAGTCCGGTGAAACGGGCGGTTCGCTCGACGCCGTCCTGCTCCGCCTGGCCGACATGATCGAGAACGAGGTCAAGCTGCGCGGCAAGATCAAGGCGGCCATGACCTATCCGGTCGCGGTGGTCGCGCTGGTCAGTCTGATCTTGACCGCGATGCTGCTGTTCGTCGTGCCGCAGTTCAAGAACATCTATGCCGGCCTCGGCGGGAGCCTGCCGCTCCCGACCCGGGTGCTGATCGGCATCTCGGACATCTTCAAGAAGTACTGGTGGATGGTCCTGATCCTGGCGTTCGTCGGACGGTTCTTCTTCAAGCGCTGGCGCAAGACGCCCGCCGGCCGCGAGGCGGTCGACGGCATGAAGCTGCGGGTCCCGATCTTCGGCTCGCTGTTCCAGAAGACGGCGCTGGCGCGGTTCTCCTCGACCCTGTCGATGCTGCTGCGCTCGGGCGTGCCGATCCTGCAGTCGCTCGACATCGTCAGCGAGACCGTGAACAACAAGGTCCTCTCGAAGGCGATCGTCGACGTCCAGAGCAGCGTCCGCGAGGGTGAGTCGATGGCCAAGCCGCTCGGCCGGCACAAGGTCTTCCCGCCGATGGTCGTGCAGATGCTGGCGGTCGGTGAGGAGACCGGGCAGATCGACGTGATGCTGGAGAAGGTCGCGACCTTCTATAACGAGGAGGTCGAGGCGTCGGTCGACTCGTTGACCTCCCTGATCGAGCCGCTGCTGATCGCGGTGATCGGTGCGGCCGTCGGCGCGGCGGTCGTGGCCCTGTACATGCCGATGTTCAACATCATCAAGCTGATCCAATAGGCCCGCCTCCGGGCGGGGTCTTCGGGGCCCGGGAGCTTCGGCTCCCGGGCCCCAACCTCGTTCCGGGCTGCGGGGGAGGGCCTCCGGAACCTTCCTCCCGGAGCTACAGGTGGTGCCCTATCCGACCGAAACCTCCTGGGAACGCGCACCGCGGGGGTGCGCCAGCTCCAAGGAAAGGAGGCGAAGGCAGAATGCTCAAGGGACTGATGAAGCGCGTCCGTGAGGACGAGGGCTTCACCCTGATCGAGCTGATGGTGGTCGTTCTGATCATCGGCATCCTGATCGCCATCGCTCTGCCGACGTTCCTCGGCGCCCGTACGCGTGCGCAGAACCGTGCCGCGCAGTCGGATCTTCGCAACACGCTCGTGGCCGCGAAGACGATCTACACGGACGCCAGTTCGTACACCTGCGCCACGGGCGCGGCTCCGGTCGCTCCCTGCACGCAGAACCTGGCCAGCGTCGAGCCGTCGCTGACCTACGTGGCCGGTGCCGCTGGCTCCGTCACCACGCAGGTCGGTGTCGCGGTGATCTCCGCCACGCAGTGGGCGGCGGGTCGCTGGTCGGCGTCGAACAACTGCTTCTACATCTCCGATGACTCGGCGGTGGGAACGAAGTACGGCCAGGCCGCAGGCGCCTGCGTCGCGCCGACCATGGCGCTCGCAGCCGCAGCGAGCTGGAGCTAAGCACGGCGAGCGACGGTCCCCCGGGACCGTCGATCTCCGAGGACGAGGGGGCGGCCTTCGGGCCGCCCCCTCTCCATCCGGCGGCCGGAGAGCCGCCGGGCTCGCGCCGAGGCCGAAGCCGAGGAGCGGAAGGAGGCGACAGCGCATGCGACGCACGATGGCCCGTATCCGGACGGACGACGGGTTCACCCTGATCGAGATCATGGTGGTGGTGATGATCATCGGGATCCTGACGGCCATCGCGCTGCCGACCTTCCTCGGGGCCCGGACGCGTGCGCAGAACCGGGCGGCGACCTCCGACCTGCGGCACGCCCTCGTCGCCGCGAAGATCCTCTTCGCCGACGCGAGCTCGTACACGTGCGCGACGGCCGCGGCTCCGGTCGCACCCTGCAGCCAGAACCTCGCGTCCGTCGAATCGTCCCTGCAGTACCAGGCGGCGGCGGTCGGAAGCGTCCCGAACCGTGTGGGGGTCGCCGTGGTGTCTCCGACGCAGTGGGCCGCGGCGCGTTGGTCCACCTCCGACACCTGCTTCTACATCTCCGACGACTCGAACGTGGGCACGCGCTACGGCCAAGCGGCCGGCGCGTGCGTCGTGCCGACGCTCGCCTTGGCCGCCACGGCCAGCTGGAGCTGACGGCGACCTCAGCGCGGCCAGCCCGGCAGCAGCCGGAGCGCGTCGGCCCACCCGTGCGGGATCCACACGCCGGTCCAGATCGGCGCGAACAGGAGTCCCGCCGCGACGGTCGCCGCCGCGAACCCGATCCCGACCCTGCGGCTCCATGCGCCCGGCAGCCGGCGCAGCGTAGCCGCCAGGCACAGGCACATGAACGGCACCGCGGGAAGCATGTAGAAGATGAACTGGCTCCGCGCCACGACGAACCACGGCAGGTACATCGCCGCGTAACCTCCGAACGCCACCGCCTCCTGCCATCGCGGGCGGCGCAACGCGGTGAAGACCGCGATCGGGAGCGACAGCAGGAACCCCCACCACAGCACCGGGTTGCCGACCGCGAGGATCAGGCTGACCGAGCCGCCGCGGAAGTCCTCGAAGTAGCGGATCGGATGCAGCAGCAGCGGCCACGTCCACGCTCGCGAGTTCTCGGGCTGGACCTTCAGGTGATGCTGCTGGTACTGGAGCATCCGGATCTGCAGGGTCACGAAGTCATGCACGGCGAAGCCGTGCTGATAGAAGAACGCGCCGTAGCTCACGAGGTACACGGCCAGGGGTACCGCCCCGAGCGACACGGCGATCGTGGCCACCTCGGCGCCGCGGGAGCGCTCCCGCGGGCCGTCGTGCCGCAGGCTCCAGGCGAGGCACAGCACCCAGGCCAGGGCCAGCGCGTAGGCGCCGGACCACTTCGTGGCCACGGCCGCGCCGAACGCCGCGCCGGCCCACAGGCGCCACGGCGACCCGAAGATCCGGGTCGTCCGCCGCCACCGCGAGGCGCCGGCCCTCCCGAGCCGCTCCCGGTCCAGCACCAGGAAGAGGAACCCCGCGACGATGAACGTCGACAGGAAGATGTCGAGCATCGCGAGCCGGCTTTGGACGATGTGGAGCCCGTCGAACGCGAGCAGCGTCGCCGCGAAGGCGGCCCAGCCGGGCGAGCCCCACATCCGCAGGGCCAGCAGGTACAGGAGGGCCACCCCCGCGATCCCGAACAGGGCCGAAGGGAGCCGCCAGCCGATCGACCGCAGCCCCAGCGGGCCGACGCCCAGCAGGGCGATGATCCACTTGCCCATCGGCGGATGGATCCACGTCCCCTCGTCGGCGATCTTGACCTGGGGCGGGGTGCCGACCGGCTGGCCGATCCCGCCGCCCAGGTACACCTCGGCGTCGAAGACGTAGTACTGCTCGTCCCAGTACATCCCGGGCGGCGACGGGAGGGCCCACAGCCGCAGCGCGGCCGCCGCCAGCAGCACGAGGCCGGGGACGGCCAGCCGCCGCCAGCCCGGGGAGCTCGCCATGGCGGCAATCCTGGCACGCCGTTCCGGGTCCTCCGTGGAGCCCTCCCCCGCGGGTCGGGGTCTCCGACGCCGGACCTCGGCCGACCCTCAAGCCGACCCCCCGGCCTGCCGACCACTAAGTGACGGACAGGAACAGGCGGGCCCAGATGACGCGCGTACTCCGGCAGCTGCGTTCCGCCTCGCGCCGCTCGGGCGACGAGGCGGGCTTCACGATGGTCGAGATGATGATGGCGATCTTCATCTTCGGGATCGTGATCACCGGGCTGGCCGTCGGCATGACGAGCTCGCTGAACCTCACCCGCCAGAACCGCAACCGCTCGATCGCGGCGAACCTCGCGTCCCAGCAGATGGACACGATCCGCAGCATGGACTTCGACGATCTGAACGACGTCAGCCAGCAGGCGCAGCCGACCACCACGACCTCGAGCGTCGACGGCGTCCCCTACACCCTGTCCCAGTACACGCGCTGGGTCTACAAGTCCGAGACCGGCGCCACGCCGGGCCCGTGCCAGGCGCCGCCGAGCACCGCGAACCCGCTCGCCTACATCTCCGTCCTTACCTCCGTCAGCTGGACCGACATGCGCGGGGTCCCGCCCGTGACCTCGAGCACGGTGGTCACGCCGCCGGTCGGGATCTACGACTCCACCGACGGCCACATCGCCGTCACGGTCCTGACGAGCACCGGCGCGCCCGCGCAGGGCGTGACCGTCTCGATCGCGTCGACCGGCGTGGCCGACTCCGCCGTCACGTCGTCCGACGGCTGCGCGTTCTTCGCCTTCGAGCCGATCGGCGTCTACACCGTGAGCCTGTCGGGCACCGGCATGGTCGACGGCCAAGGCAACGCCGCCCCGCCGCAGACCGTCACCGTGAAGGCCGGGTCCACCTCGACGGTGCAGTTCCAGTACGACTCGGCGTCCTCGCTGATCCTGACCCTGTCGGGGAACGGCGGCTATGCCGTGCCGAACGCGGTGCCGATCTCGCTCGGCAACACGCATCTGCTCCCGTCGGGCGTCAAGTCCGTCACGGGCTCCGGGAACCCGCGCACGATCACGGGCCTGTTCCCGTACGCCGACGGCTACCAGGTGTGGGCCGGATCGTGCTCGGACGCGGACCCGCAGGGCGTGAACCCCTCCGGATCGGCGTTCTTCCCGGGTGCCACGCGGTCGGCCGCGATCGTGATGACGCCGGGCCAGAGCAGCAGCGGAAGCGTGCAGATGCCGGCCCTGCAGGTCACGGTGATGAAGGGGGCGACCCTGAAGTCCGGCTACACGGTCACCGCGACCCACGTGGTGCCGTCGGGCGCCACGAGCGACGCGGGGTGTCCGACGGCCGAGGCGTACACGCTCGGAACGAGCAACGGAAGCGGCCTGGTCTCGATGGCCCTGCCCTTCGGCACGTGGAAGATCACGGCGACCAGCGGCTCCAGCACCGGAAACGCGAACGTCACCCTGAGCCCGCTGAACGCGAACAACCCGGCGACCCTGACGGTGACGGTCTCGTGAGCGGCCTGGCTCGGATCCGACGGCGCGCCCAGGACCAGCAGGGCGTCACGCTCGTCGAGCTCGTCGTGGTGATCTCGATCATGACGGTGGTGCTCGGCTTCGTGACCCGGACCTTCATCGTGATGGAGAACGCGTCCGCCGGTGAGAACCTCCGCCTGCAGAACCTGGACGAGGCGCGCACCCTGATGGACGACGTCTCGAAGGACGTGCGCACGGCCGCGCGGATGACGCCGACCACCTCGCCGTTCGACGTGACCGCCTGCACCGCGACGACGCCGGCACAGACGCAGCCGTGCGCGCCGGCCGGCTGGTCCTCCGGCAACGCGGCGCCGTACGCGGGGAACCAGGAGATGTGGTTCTACGCGAACCTCACGCTGACGGAGAACGGAACGGCCACCGCCTGTCCCGACATCATCCACCTCTACGTCGACACGTCCCTGAACCCGCCGATCCTGCGCGAGCAGGTGATCTCCGACGCGAACCCGACCACCGATGCGCCTCCGAACTGCGTCTACGGCACGGCGACCGGCGGCGTCTACAACGGCACGTACGCCACCCGGATCGTCGGGAAGTACATCGCGAACGCCACCACGAACTGCCCCTCCAGCAGCCAGGTCTTCACGTACTGGTACGACGACGGCACCGGGCTCCCCACAGCGTTCCTGGCCACGGACACCCCGCTGGACGCCGGTGAGCGGATCCAGGTCAACGCGGTCGGCATCTCGTTCTCGGTCCGGCAGCAGACGAACTACACGGTGCCCTGCACCACCCTGGTCAACCGGGTCCGCCTGGCGAACGTGGAATACAACCCGATCCCGAGCCCGAGCTCATGACGACGTTCTCCCTGCATCGGTGGGTCCGGCGCGTCCGCCGTGACGGCGAGGAAGGCGTCGCCCTGATCACGGTGCTGCTCGTGACGTTCGTGCTGCTGATCCTCGTGGCGAGCACGATGGCGTACGCGATCGGCTCGATGCCGATCTCGCGACGGGACCAGGACTGGAACGCCGCTCTGACGGCGGCCGAGGCCGGCCTCGACGACTACCTCTACCGGCTGAACCAGAACGACCAGTACTACCTGTACGGGTCGACGCCGCCGCCGGCGACCGGCACGTGCGGCGCCTACCCGACGCTCGCCGCGCCGCCGGACGGGAACGCGGCGTTCACGAGCTGGGTCGCCGTGCCCGGTTCGACGACGGGCGCGACCTTCCGGTACAGCGTCGACACGTCGTGCCTGGTCACGCAGGGCGCGATCATCGTGTGGGCGACCGGTCGGTCGGGGAACTCCACGCGAACGGTCCAGGCGACGTTCCGCCGGCGAGCGTTCATCGACTACCTGTACTTCACGGACTACGAGACCACCGATCCGGCGGCCTATCCGATCGCCGGCTACAACACGAACAACTCCGCGTGGGCGCAGGCCAACTGCGCCTCGCACTACTACGAGACCCGGCCGAGCGGTCCGCCCTACGACAACAGCCACTGCGTGGACATCAACTTCGTCTCGGGCGACGTGATCAACGGTCCGTTGCACTCGAACGACGCGATCATGGTCTGCGGCACCCCCTCGTTCCAGGGCAACGTGACCACGAGCTGGCAGGGCGCCGGGACACCGGTGAAGCGCTACCGCACGAACTCGGGATGTTCGGGCAACAACCCGACGTTCGCGCGCGCGGGCGACCCGAAGTACGCCGATCCCCTCACGATGCCACCGAGCAACCAGTCGATGAAGACGACCGCCGATGCCACGCTCGCCGGAACGGGGTGCCTGTTCACGGGGCCGACCTCGATCACGCTCAACTCGAACGGCACGATGACGGTCGTGAGCCCCTTCACGAAGTGGCCGGCGCCGCCGAACAACTGCCAGCCCGGCACGAACATCCCGCTGCCCGCGAACGGGGTGATCTACGTCCAGAACGTTCCGGCGTCCTCGACGGACCCGAACTACAGCGCGAGCTGCATCACCTCGACGCAGATCGGCGGCACCGCGACGGTTCAGCAGCCGCTCGGCTACCCGCAGAAGTACGACATCTCGCAGTACGGCTGCATGAACGGTGATGCGTTCGTGAAGGGCTCGCTGAAGGGCCGCCTGTCGATCGCGGCGGACAACAACATCGACGTCATCGGGAACCTGACCTACGCGGGCGGGACCGGCGGGAGCGACCTGCTGGGCCTCGTGGCGAACAACTTCGTCGAGATCTACCACCCGGTCGGCGACTGCGGCTCGGCCAGCGCCCCCTGCGACAACGGGAGCAAGGTCAACGGGTACTACAACCTGGACGACCTGGCCGGCGGGCTGACGACCTCGTTCAACAACCCGACGATCCAGGCCGCGATCCTGGCCGTGAACCACTCCTTCCGTGTGCAGAACTACCAGTACGGTGACGACACGCCCTTGGGCACGATCACCGCCTACGGCGCGATCGCGCAGAAGTACCGCGGGACGGTCGGTACCGGCGGAGCCAGCGGGTACACGAAGACCTACTCGTACGACCAGCGCATGAAGTACCAGTCGCCGCCGTTCTTCCTGAACCCGGTCGCCGCGGCGTGGCAGATCGTCACCTGGATCGAGTGCAAGGGCACGAGCTCGGGCTCCGTGCCCACGACCTGCCAGTGATCGGCGCCTCCCGGAACCCCGCCTGAGCGCGCGTACGATCGGCCGGCCGTGGACACCACGATCCGAGCGCTCCTCGCCGCCGTGCTGGGCCTGGCGTTCGGCAGCTTCCTGACCGTCGTCGTCGACCGGGTCCCCAAGAAGGAGTCGATCGTCCGGCCGGGGTCGCGCTGTCCCGGCTGTGGCACGGCGATCCGCACCCGCGACAACATCCCGGTCCTGTCCTACGTGCTGCTCCGGGGGCGCTGCCACAGCTGCGGCATGCGGATCCCGATCCGGTACCCGCTGCTCGAGCTGCTGACGGCGGCGGCTTTCGTCGGCACGGCCGTGGTGTGGACCTCGCCGTACCTGATCGTGCTGCTGTGCGCGTTCGACGCCGTGATGCTCGCCGTGGGGGCGATCGACCTCGAGCGCCGGATCATCCCGAACCGGATCACGTATCCATCCTTCCTCGTCTTCGCGGCGGCGATCGTCGTGGGCTGGGCCGTCGGCCAAGAACTGAACCCCGCCCGCGCGGCCGTGGGAGCGCTCGCGTACGGCGGCGTGTTCCTGGTGATCGCGTTGATCTCCCCGGGAGGGATGGGGATGGGGGATGTGAAGCTCACCGGGGTGATCGGGCTGGTGCTCGGGGCGCTCGGGCTGCGGTACGTGGCCGTGGCCGCCGCGGTGGCGGTGCTGCTCGGCGGGATCGCTGCGATCGTCGCGCTCGCCGCGGGCCGGGGCCGCAAGGGCGCGCTCCCGTTCGGCCCGTCGCTCGCCGCCGGGGCGATCGCGGCGGTGCTGGTGGGGGAGCGGCTGGCCTCGTGGTACCTGGGATCCGTCACCTGACCGGCCCCGGCCGCCCTCCCGGGGCCCGCCGAAACTCGTTGCCGGAGATGTTTGACTAGGTCTGCCCCCTAGTGTTTCGTAGGCACGCTCGCTGAGCTCTATGTGACTCATGAGTACGGGTGTGGCACATGTGGCACATGAGGAACATGTGCCACCAGGAGCACGGTAACGGGACGGGTGAGAGGGTGAGCGAACCCCAGACCTTCGTGACCGGCGGCGGCCTGCTGACCGTGGCCGAGGTCGCGGCGGCGATGCGGGTCTCGAACATGACGGTGTATCGGCTGATCAAGAACGGTGAACTCCCCGCGGTCCGGGTCGGCAAGAACTACCGGCTCCGGGACGCGGACCTCCAGCGCTTCCTCGACGAGCGCTCCGTCCACGTGGAGGAGCGATAGATGGCCAAGGGCCGGATCGGGCTCGACATCGGGTCCACCGCCGTCCGTGCCGCCGAGCTGTCGGTGAGCCGACAGCCGTCGGTGGTGCGGGCCGGCCAGGTGCCGCTGCCTCCCGACGCGGTGGAGAACGGCGAGGTCCGTGATCCGCTGGCGGTGACCGAGGCGATCCGCCAGCTCTGGAGCGACGTCGGGTTCAAGAACCGTCAGGTGTGGCTGGGGGTCGGGAACCAGCGGGTCGTGGTGCGCGAGATCGCGCTGCCGTTCCTGCCGGAGAAGGAGCTGCGTGCCTCCCTCGGCCTGCAGGTGCAGGAGTTCATCCCGATGTCGGTCGACGAGGCCGTGCTGGACTACGACCCGATCGGGGAGTTCGAACAGGACGACCGGAAGATGCTCCGGATGCTCCTGGTGGCGGCCCAGCGCGTGATGGTGGAACAGGTCGTCCAGGTGGTGACGGACGCGAAGCTCGAGCCGCTCGGCCTCGACCTGATCCCGTTCGCCCTGGTGCGCGCGATCGGCACGCCGGACGTCTCGATGGATCTCGAAGACGAGGGCGAGGAGGCCATCATCGACGTCGGCGCCCACGTGACCAACATCGTCGTGCACAGCCGGGGCGCGACCCGATTCGTCCGGATCCTCCCCAGCGGTGGCCGCGACGTGACGGTGGCGATCGCGCGGTCGATCGGCGTGGACGAGGATGTCGCCGAGCGGCTGAAGCGCGGGGAGCCCGTCGAGGGCGCGCCGGCGCCCCAGCAGGTGCGGCAGGTCGCCTTGCAGCGCGCCGCCGCCTTCGTCGACGAGATCCGCTCCTCGCTGGAGTTCTACACGGCACAGGCGCGCGAAGCCCGGATCGCGCGCGTGCTCGTGACCGGCGGGGGTTCGCGCCTGGAGGGGTTGCTCGAGCTGATGCGCCAGCGGATCCCGGTGCCCGTGGAGCCGGGACGTGTCTTCCAGCAACTCCCCTCGGAGCTGCCCGAGGATGCGGCGGCCGACGCCGAGCCGGTGTTGGCGGTCGCCGTCGGCCTCGCGATCCCGGGGGTGGACCGGTGAGCCAGGTCAACCTCCTCCCCCCCGACATCCTGCAGGGCCAGCGCTACCGGCGCCTCACGGGCCTGATCGTCCTCGCGGGCCTGGTGGTGCTGGGCCTGATCATCCTGTTCTACCTGGTGCAGGTCGGTCGGCTCGCGTCGGTCAACAGCGACATCTCCGCGCAGCAGGCGACGAACGCGCAGTTCGAGTCCGATATCGCCGGGCTCTCGAAGTACGAGAACCTCCAGTCCGAGGCCCAGCAGCAGCAGCAGCTCTTGAGCGACGCCTACCAGGGCGAGGTCTCGTACTCGGGTCTGATGATGGACATGTCGCGGGTGATCCCGAGCGAAGCGTTCCTGTCGGCCCTGTCGGTGACGACGCCGGGGTCGACCTCGACCTCGACGACCACGCCGTCGACCGGCACGACCAGCGAGTTCATCGGCTCGATGACCGCGAGCGGCGAGACGGTCGGGTTCAACACCCTGAGCCAGTGGCTCACGAACCTCGCGGGGGTCACCGGTTGGGAGAACCCGTGGATGCCGACGATCACGGCGGACAACGACGTCAAGAACGCCTACATGTTCACGAGCAGCGTCGATCTGAGCACGGCGGCCGAGACGCCGCGCGGGAGCGGGGAGGCGACCTCGGGTGGGTAGCCGCCGCGGTCCGATCTTCGCGGCGATCGGCGTCGTGGTCGTCGCGATCCTGTTGCTGTTGTTCCTGGTGCTGCCGAAGATGCACTCGGTCTCCGATGCGCAGGGCCAGCTCGATCAGGCACGGCAGCAGCAGACGACCCTGGAGGTCCGCAAGGCCGCGCTGGAGCAGGCGAAGCTCGACGCGCCCAAGAACCAGCAGATCATCAACAACGTCCACAAGCGGATCCCGCCGACGGCCGACGAGCCCGGCTTGATCCAGCTGCTGAACGGCGCGGCCGTGAGCGCCGGGATCCAACTCGTGTCCCTGACCCCGAGCAACCCGACGTTCGACTCGACGACCGGGCTGTCCACGATCTCCGTGGCGGTCAGCGCGACCGGCTCGTACTTCGACATCACCCAGTTCATGTACAACATCGAGACCCTGCCGCGCGCGGCGGTCGTGACCACGCTGACGCTCGCGCCGGTCGACGCCACGTCCGTGTCGCCTTCGCTGACGATGTCGGCCACCGTCAACACCTTCACCAGCGACACCAGCGCGGGCCCGGGCTCCTCGCCCGGGCCGACCGCGGGCACCGCGGGGGGGACCACCACGACGACCGGGACCACGGGGGCGGTGAGTTAGGTGCCCCTTTCCGACCGGGATCGGCGAACGCTGATCATCGGCGGCGTCATCGTCGGCGTGCTCCTGGTCGGCCTGCTGTTGTTCACGCTGCTGAGCGGAGGCGGAGGCGGCTCGGAGGCGCTGCCGTCGTTCCCACCGCCGGGCTCGCCGCAGCCGACCACGGCGCCGACCACTGCGCCGTCGCCGGTCCATCCCGTCGCGGTGTTCACCGGGCGCGATCCGTTCTCGAAGCCGGGCGCGTTCGCGACCACCTCCTCCTCGAGCGGGTCACCCACCGGCTCCCCGAGCGGCAGCGGGACCGGCACCGGAACGCCGACGGGCAGCGGGACCGGCACCGGAACGCCGACGCAGCCCGGGAACGGGTCCTCCGAGACGGTCGGCGGTCACCAGATCGTGTTGCTCGACACCTTCCAAGCGAACGGGCAGACGCGCGCACAGGTCGAGATCGACGGCACCGCCTACAACGTCGCGGTGGGCGAGACCTTCGGGCCCGGCGATCGCTACGAGCTCCGGTCGGTCTCCGGGGACTGCGCGACGTTCCTGTTCGGGGACGAGTCCTTCACGCTCTGCATCACGCCGCAGAAGTAGGCGCACGAGCGAGGCTCCGGCGGCCCGCCCACGGGGGGAGCGGTCGCCGGCCGCGAGGGCGGTCCCGTACGGGGCCGCCCTCGCACCCTGCGCCGGATGGGCGGCCGTCCTCGCTGTTTAGGATGACCGCATGCTGCGCCTGCTGACCGCCGGAGAGTCGCACGGCAAGGGGTTGGCGGCGGTGCTGGAAGGGCTCCCGGCGGACGTTCCGGTCACGCGTGGGGCGATCGCGGCGGAGTTGGCGCGACGCCGCTGGGGGCACGGACGCGGGGGCCGGCAGAAACTCGAGGCCGACACGTTCGAGATCCTGGCGGGGGTCCGTCACGGCCGAACGCTCGGATCACCGGTCGCCGTCACGATCCGCAACGCCGAGTTCGATCGGACCTACGCCACCCTGATGAGCGACGAGGGCGATCCCGATCCCGCGGCCCGGCTGACGCGACCACGGCCCGGGCACGCGGATCTGGTGGGCGCGCTGAAGTACGGCTTCGATGACGTCCGCAACGTGCTGGAGCGGGCGAGCGCGCGGGAGACGGCGGCCCGGGTGGCGGCGGGGGCGCTGTGCAAGGCGTTCCTGTCCGCGCTGGGGATCGAGGTCGTCTCCCACGTGGTGCGGATCGGGAAGGTTCGGGCGCGGTCGGGCGTCCCCGGCCCCGCCGACCGGGACGCGATCGACGCGTCGCCCGTCCGCTGTGCCGATCCGGAGGCTTCGCGCGCGATGGTGGCCGAGATCGACCGGATCCGGAAGGCGAAGGACACGCTCGGCGGGGTCTTCGAGGTGATCGCCGCCGGTGCGCCCCCGGGGCTGGGGTCCTACGTCCAGGCCGACCGCAAGCTGGACGCTCGCCTCGCGGCCGCGCTGATGTCGATCCCGTCGGTCAAGGGCGTGGAGGTCGGAGATGGGTTCGCGACCGCGGCGCGGCCCGGTTCGAGGGCGCACGACGAGATCGTGGTGCGGGACGGCCGCCTCGCCCGGACCTCCGCGCGAGCGGGCGGGATCGAGGGCGGCATGTCCACCGGTCAGCCGATCCGCGTCCGCGCGGCGATGAAGCCCTTCTCCACCGTTCCGAAGCCGCTGCGCACGGTGGACCTCGCGACGGGTCGACCGGCGGTGGCGATCAAGCAGCGGACCGACGTCTGCGCGGTGCCCGCGGGAGGCGTGGTCGGGGAGGCGGTGGTGGCGTTCGTCCTGGCGGATGCCGTTCTCGAGAAGTTCGGCGGGGATTCGCTGCCGGAAACGCGCGCGAACCTCGAGCGGTACCTGGAGGGCTTGCCGTGATCGTGTACCTGGTCGGGATGCCGGGATCGGGGAAGACGACCGTGGGACGGGAGGTCGCAGGTCGGCTCGGCGTGCCTTTCGTCGACCTGGACACCGAGATCGAGCGGGCGGCCGGCGTCAGCGTGCCCACGCTGTTCGCCGAGCGCGGTGAGGGGGCGTTCCGCGCCCTCGAGGCGCGGGCCCTGCTCGACGCCTCGCGCGAGGACCCGTCGGTGGTGGCCTGCGGCGGCGGTGTGGTGCTGGAACCGGCCAACCGGATCACACTGCGCAACACCGGCGTCTGCGTCTTCATCGACGTTCCACTGGAACGGCTCCAGGAGCGCGTGCGGCCGGCGGCGGACCGGCCACTGATCCGGTCGGAGGGAGACCTCGACCGGTTGCTGCACGAGCGGGAGCCGCTGTACCGGGAGTTCGCCGCCAACGTCGTGGACGGGAGCGGCCCGCCGGGGGAGGTCGCCGACGCGATCGTCGAGGAGCTCCGGTGGAGCGTGTGAGCGTGACGACGCCGGGCGGGAGCTACGACGTCGTCGTCGGAAGCGGGGTGATCGAGCGCGCGGGCGACTTCCTGCCGACCTTCGCGTCGGCGGCCACCGCATTCGTGCTGGCCGATCGCGGGGTCGGCGACCGGTGGTTCGGCGCGCTGGCCGGCGCCCTCGAGGCGTGCGGGCTCCACGCCGTGCCGCTCGCCGTTCCGGCCGGCGAGGACGCGAAGACGCTCGACGTCTACGGGACGCTCGTCCATCAGCTGGCGACGCAGGAGGCGCATCGCGCCGATCCGCTGTTCGCGTTGGGCGGCGGGAGCACGGGGGACGTCGCCGGCTTCGTGGCCTCCACCTACATGCGCGGCATGCCGTTCGTGCAGGTGCCCACGACGCTCACCGCGCAGGTCGATGCCGCGATCGGCGGCAAGACTGCGGTCAACCTCCCCGAGGGCAAGAACCTCGTCGGAACGTTCCACCAGCCCGCGGCGGTGCTCTGTGACGTGGACGTCCTCACGACCTTGGGAGACCGCGACCTGCGGAGCGGGCTGGCCGAGGTCGCGAAGTACGGCCTGACGCTCGATCCCGTGCTGCTCGAGCGCCTCGAGGGCGATCCGGGGCCCCTGCTCGGGCGTGATCCGGGAGTGCTCGAGGAAGTCGTGACGCGGTGCGTGCGCGCGAAGGCGGCGGTCGTGAGCCGCGACGAACGGGACACCGGCGCGCGCCAGATCCTGAACTACGGCCACACGCTGGGGCACGCGCTCGAGCGGCTGGATCGATTCGCGGGACGCAGCCACGGGGAGGCGATCGCGGTCGGCATGGTGTTCGCCGCCCGGCTCGCGGAGGCGCGAGGACTCGCGGCCGATGGGCTGGCGACCCGGACGACGAGGCTGCTCAGCTCCTTCGGTTTGGAGACCGACGGCGCGCTGCCGCCCGTCGCCGAGGTGCTCGCCGCGTTCCGGATGGACAAGAAGTTCGCCGGCGGGATGCGCTTCGTGCTGTTGCGGGACGTTGGCGAGCCGGTCGTGGTGGACGACGTTCCCGCCGACGAGGTGCGGCGGGTCCTCGAGGAGATGGGAGCGGCCGCGTGAACGTCCTGTTCCTGTTCGGTCCGAACCTCGGCGCCCTCGGGCGGCGCGACCCCGAGCTGTACGGGTCGCAGACCCTCGAGGAGATCATGCGGGAGGTCGAGGAGCGCGGGGCGGCACTCGGGCACGCCGTGCGATGGGAGCGCTCCGACGCCGAGGGGGAGCTGATCGGGTGGTTGCTCGGCGCGGCGGACGGGGGCGTCGAGGCCGTGGTGCTGAACCCGGGGGCGCTGTCGCACTACTCCTACGCGCTGCGCGATGCGGTGGAGGCCTCGCACCTGCCCGTCGTGGAGGTGCACATGTCGAACATCTTCGCCCGCGAGGAGTTCCGGCGGACGTCGGTGATCTCACCGGTGTGCCGGGCCACGATCTGCGGCCTGGGAGCCGGTGGCTATCATCTCGCGCTGGAGGCGATGCCGTGGATCATCAGGTGAGGAGACGGGCGCTGGCCGCCCGTCTCGACGAGCTCGGGATCGACGCGATGCTCGTCACCCGCCTGCCGAACGTGCGCTACCTCACGGGGTTCACCGGCTCCAACGGCGCCGCCCTGATCTGCCGCGACGATGCGGTGTTCCTCACGGACGGTCGCTATACGGAGCAATCTCGGCACGAGGTCCCGGACTGCGACCGGATCACCTTCGCGCGGACCTACCGGGGAGATGTGGCCGAACGGTGTGCGGCGCTGAGGATCTCACGCCTCGGCGTGGAGGCGGACGCGCTCACCATCGCCGAGCACTCCCGTCTGGTCGAGGCGCTCGGGCCGGGCGTGGAGCCGGTCGCGTGCGAGGGCGTCGTGGAGGGTGCCCGGGCGGTGAAGGACGACGAGGAGCGCGCCCGCGTCAGGGCGGCCCAGGCCGTCACCGACGCCGCGTTCGAAGCGGTGCTCGAGCTGTTCGTGGTCGGGGTGAGCGAGGCGCGGATCGCCTGGGAGCTCGGCCGGCTGCTGCACGAGGCCGGCGCCGACGACCAGGCGTTCGCGCCGATCGTCGCGTTCGGGGAGAACGGCGCCGAGCCGCACCACGAGCCCGGACACCGGGCGCTCGAGGAGGGCGATCTGATCACGCTGGACTTCGGCGGTCTCGTCGGCGGGTACCACGCGGACATGACGCGCACGATCGCGTTCGGTCCGGTGGCCGCCGAACTGGCGAAGGTCCACGATGTCGTGCGCCAGGCACAGCAGGCGGGGATCGACGCGGTCCGCACCGGCGCGACGGGCGCGGCGGTCGACGAGGCGGCCCGCACGCCGATCGTGGAGGCCGGCTACGGGGAGCGGTTCGTGCATGGGCTCGGGCACGGCGTCGGCCTGGAGATCCACGAGGCGCCCTGGCTCGGTCCGGCGATCGAGGACCCCGTGCCGGAGGGCGCGATCGTGACGGTCGAGCCCGGGGTCTACCTGCCGGGGCTGGGCGGGGTGCGGATCGAGGACATGGTCGAGGTGACCGCCGACGGCGCGATCGTCGTCGGCACCTCGCCCCGGGACCTGATCGAGCTGTAGGAGCGAACGTGAGCGTTTCGACGAACGACCTGAAGAACGGCATGACCCTGGACCTGGACGGCACCTTGTTCCAGGTCGTCGAGTTCCAGCACGTGAAGCCGGGCAAGGGCGGCGCGTTCGTGCGGACGAAGCTCCGCAACGTGAGATCGGGTGCCGTGCTGGAGCGGACGTTCAACGCCGGCGTCAAGGTGGGTCTCGCGATCGTGGAGCGCAAGCAGATGCAGTACCTGTATGCCGACGGGGACGACGCGGTGTTCATGGATCTGGATTCGTACGAACAGATCCACGTGCCGGGCGAGTTGCTCGGCGACGCCGGCCGGTTCCTGGGCGAGAGCGCCGAAGCGCAGGTCGCGATGCACGACGGCGTTCCGATCTCGGTCGACCTTCCCGCCTCGGTGGTGCTCACGATCACGGTCACCGACCCGGGCGCGAAGGGGGATACGCGCACGGGCGCGATGAAGCCCGCGACGCTCGAGACCGGGGCCGTCGTGAACGTGCCGCTGTTCGTCGAGGAAGGCGAGCGCATCAAGGTGGACACCCGCTCCGGGGAGTACATCGAGCGCGTGAAGGGCTGAGCGTGGCGACCCGCCGGGAGGCGCGGCGCATCGCGATCGACGTCCTGTATCAGGCCGACGTGACCGACCGGCATCCACAGGAGGTCGTGGCCGACTGGCGGGCGGCCGGCCGCGAGGTACCGGCGTTCGCCGGCGAGCTGATCGACGGCGTGAACGAGCACCTGCCGTCGATCGATCTGCGCTTGGAGGATCAGGCGGAGGGTTGGAGCGTCGCTCGGATGACGGCGCTGGACCGCACGATCCTGCGCGTCGGGGTGGAGGAGCTGCTCTACCGGCCCGACGTCCCCGCTTCGGTCGCGATCAGCGAGGCGGTCGAAGCCGCGGCGGAGCTGTCGGCCGAGGAGTCGAGGCGGTTCGTGAACGGCATCCTCGGGCGGATCGCCGAGGACGCACCGCGGCGCTGAAGCTCAGGCCGTCGGGGGCTTCTCGGCGGGTTTGGAGCCCTCCGTCTCGCCGTCGTTGCCTTCCTTCAGCCCCTGTTTGAACTCGCCCTGCGCCTTGCCGAGGTTCCGGGCGATCTGCGGGAGCTTGTTCACGCCGAAGATCACGACGATCGCCACGATCCCCACGATGACCCACTCGTTCACGGGCGTTCACCTTTCGTGTGGTCCGGGCCCGGAGGGCCCGGTTCGAGGACCGGTTCCAAGGATACCTCCGGCTCGGTCCCGGTCCCAGCGGCCCGGTCGTTGCGGTCCGCCGGCGCTCCCGGGTATCCTCGGTTCCAGGAACCTTCCCCTTTAAGTCCGGTCCTGCGAGGCCGGGAAGGGAGCGTACGGATGCGGTACCGGCACGCCTCTTCGCCTGCGCGAGGAGGCGTTCGCGTATGAGCGCCCGGGTGATGGAGCCTGACGACGTCCGCCGGGCGGTCACGCGGATCGCCCACGAGATCATCGAACGCGATCGGGGCGTCGAGCGCGTCGTCCTCGTCGGCATCGCGGATCGCGGCGACGACCTGGCCCGACGGCTCGCCGAGGAGATCGAGCGGATCGAGGGCGTCCGGATCCCGGTCGGCGTGCTCGACATCACCTTCTACCGCGACGACATCGGGCTGCGCGCCGAGGCGCCCGAGGTCCACGAGACGCGGATCGGGTTCGACGTGTCCGGGAAGACGGTCGTCCTGGTGGACGACGTGCTCTACACGGGACGGACGATCCGCTCGGCGATGGACGCCCTGATCGATCTCGGCCGCCCACACACGATCCGCCTCGCGGTGCTCGTCGATCGGGGGCACCGCGAGCTGCCGATCAAGGCCGACTTCGTCGGCAAGAACGTGCCGACGAGCCGCGCCGACGACGTCCGGGTCCTCGTGCGCGAGGTCGATGGCGAGGACGGCGTCGTCGTCGAGCCCGCGCACGAGGCGCGGTCGGCGGACGGCGGGATCGGACGGAGCGCATGAACGAGCACCTGCTCTCGATGCGGGACCTGACCGCGGAGGACGTCGCGAAGGTGCTCGACGTCGCCGGCTCGTTCCGCGAGGTCGGGACGCGCGTGATCAAGAAGGTGCCGGCCCTGCGCGGCCGCACCGTGGTGAACCTCTTCCTCGAGAACTCGACACGGACCCGGATCTCCTTCGAGCTGGCGGCCAAGCGCCTGTCGGCCGACGTGATCAACTTCAGCGCCGGGGGCTCGTCGGTCGCGAAGGGCGAGTCCCTGAAGGACACGGCGCTGACGCTCCAAGCGATGGGCGCGGATGCGATCGTGATCCGCCATTCCTCCAGCGGCTCGCCGTTGCAGCTGACCCGGTGGGTGGACGCGCACGTCCTCAATGCCGGCGACGGCACGCACGAGCACCCGACGCAGGCGCTGCTGGACCTCTACACGATGCGGGAGAACCTCGGCCGCCTCGAGGGCCTGCGCGTCGCGATCCTCGGCGACGTGCTGCACTCCCGGGTGGCGCGGTCGCTGTCGTTCGGACTGGTGACGATGGGGGCAGAGGTGACGCTCGTGGGACCGCCCACGCTGATCCCGCCGGAGGCGCCGGCGTGGGGTGTCCAGGTCGCCTACGACCTCGAGTCGGTCCTCGCGAAGCTCGACGTCTGCTACGTCCTGCGCGTGCAGCGCGAGCGCCAGCGGCTCGAGTACTTCCCGAGCGTGCGCGAGTACGCGCGGTTGTTCGGGCTGACGCGAGCGCGGGTCGGGCTCCTGCCCGAAGGAGCGCTGATCATGCACCCCGGCCCGATGAACCGTGGCGTCGAGATCGACTCCGACGTCGCGGACCTGCCCAGCTCGGTGATCGAGGAGCAGGTCACGAACGGGATCGCGATCCGGATGGCGCTGCTCTACCTGCTGCTCGGGGCCGGCGAGAAGGGGACACCGTGAGCGCAAGGCTCGTGTTCGCGGGGGCGCGGGTCGTGGACCCGGCCGCCGGCGCCGACGAGGTGCGCGACGTGGTGGTCGCCGACGGACGGATCGCCGGACCGGAGGCGGCCGGGGGCGCGGAGCGGATCGACGCACGCGGTCTGGTGGTGGCGCCGGGCCTGGTGGACCTGCACACGCACCTGCGCGAACCGGGGCAGGAGCACAAGGAGACGGTCGAGACCGGAACCCGCGCCGCGGCGGCGGGGGGCTACACGGCGGTCGCCGCGATGGCCAACACCGAGCCGGTGACCGACCACGCGGCGATCGTCCATGAGGTGCGGGACCGCGCCGCCGCGGCCGGTCTGTGCGACGTGTTCCCGGTCGGAGCGATCACCGCCGGGCTGGCGGGCGAGACCCTCGCGGAGATGGGGGAGATGGTGGAGGCCGGCGTCCGGATCTTCTCCGACGACGGCCGGTGCGTCCCGTCCGCGCGGCTGCTGCGCAACGCGCTCCGATACGCGGCCGCGTTCCCCGCCGAGATCGTGCTGGCCGAGCACGCCGAGGATCCGACCCTCGTGGAAGGCGGGCAGATGCACGAGGGCCTCGAGTCCTCGATGCTCGGCCTCGCCGGGCGTCCGGCGGAAGCGGAGGAGATCGTGGTCGCCCGGGACCTGGCCCTCGCGGCCGCGACCGGTGGGCGTCTGCACCTGTGCCACCTGTCCACCGCGCGCGCGGTCGAGTTGGTGCGGATCGCGAAGGCGGCCGGGATCCGTGTGAGTGCGGAGGTCACGCCGCACCACCTCGCCTTCATCGACGAGGATCTGCGCACCTACGACACGAACCGGAAGATGCACCCGCCGCTGCGGAGCGACGAGGATCGCGAAGCCCTCCGCGAGGGGCTCGCCGACGGCACGATCGACGCCGTGGCCACCGACCACGCGCCGCATGCGGTCGAGGAGAAGGACGCCGAGTTCGACCACGCGCCGCCGGGGACGATCGGGCTGGAGACCGCGCTGGCGGTGGTCCTCACCGAGCTGGTGGCGCCCGGCCGGATCTCCCTCGGCCGGGCCGTGGAGGCCCTGTCGACGGCGCCGGCGCGGATCCTGGGCGCGTCCGAGCACGGCGGTCCGATCGAGGTCGGCCGGCCCGCCAACCTGGTCGTGTTCGATCCCGAGGAGCGCTGGGCCGTCGAGGCGCCGTTCGTGTCGAAGGCCCGGAACAGCGCGTTCCTCGGCCGGAGCCTGTCCGGGCGCGTGCGGTACACCATCTTGCGGGGCGAGCTGACCGTGGCCGAGGGGAAGCCGACGCGGTGACGGGCGCGCCCGCGCTGCTTGTTCTGGAGGACGGATCGGCGTTCCCCGGGACGTCGTTCGGCGCGCCCGGCGAGGCTTTCGGCGAGGCGGTCTTCAACACCGGCATGGCCGGCTACCAGGAGGTGCTCACCGACCCCTCGTACGCCGGGCAGATCGTTGCGATGACCTCACCGCAGCAGGGCAACTACGGCGTGAACGGCGAGGACCCGGAGAGCTGGCGCCCGCAGGTCGCCGGCTTCGTCGTCCGCGAGGCGTCCCGACGCGCGAGCTCCTGGCGCGCCGAGGGGTCGCTGGGCGAGCTGCTCTCGGCCGACGGCGTGCCGGGTATCGAGGGGATCGACACGCGCAGGCTGACGCTGCGCCTGCGCGAGCACGGCACGATGCGGGCGGCAATCTCGACCGTCGATGCCGATCCCGTTTCCCTGGTCGAACGTGTCCGCGCGACGCCCGGGATGGAGGGGTCGGATCTCGCGCGGACCGTGAGCACCGCCGAGGCGTATGACGCCGCAGCGCTGGTCGGCGCTCCCTCGGCGGAGTACGGCGCGGTGTTCCGGGTCGCCGCGTACGACTTCGGGCTGAAGCGCAACATCCTGCGGCTGCTCCGCGACACCGGGATCGGCTGCACCGTGATCCCCGCCGACACGCCGGCTGCCGAGGTCGCCCGCGGCGACTACGACGGGGTGTTCCTGTCCAACGGCCCCGGCGATCCGGCTGCGACCACGTACGGGGTGAGGGCGACGCGTGCGCTGCTCGGCAAGGTGCCGATCTTCGGGATCTGCCTCGGACATCAGCTGCTGGGCCTGGCCCTCGGAGGGCGCACCTACAAGATGGCGTTCGGCCACCGCGGCGTGAACCAGCCGGTGCGCAACGTCCGGACCGGCGCGGTGGAGATCACGAGTCATAACCACGGGTTCGCGGTCGATCCGGCGGCATGGCGCTTCGACGACGGAGGGGTCGCGCAGACCGACGTCGGCGGCGTCCTCGCGAGCCACGTGAACCTGAACGACGGCACGATCGAGGGGCTCCGTTGCCTGGACGTCCCCGCCTTCGGGGTGCAGTACCACCCCGAGGCCGCGCCCGGCCCCCACGACTCGCGCTACCTGTTCGAGGACTTCCGCGACCTGATGGCGAGCGCCTGATGCCCAAGCGCACGGACCTGCACCGGATCATGGTGATCGGTTCGGGGCCGATCGTGATCGGCCAGGCCTGCGAGTTCGACTACTCGGGGACGCAGGCGTGCAAGGTGCTGCGGGCCGAGGGGTACGAGGTCTCGCTCGTGAACTCGAACCCGGCGACGATCATGACCGACCCGGCGTTCGCCGACCGGACCTACGTCGAGCCGCTGACGCCGGCGTCGGTGCTGCAGATCCTCGAACGGGAGAAGCCCGACGCGCTGCTGCCGACGCTCGGCGGGCAGACCGGCCTGAACGTCAGCGTCGCGCTCGCGGAGTCCGGCGACCTCGACCGGCTCGGCATCGCGCTGCTCGGGGCTTCGCTCGAGGCGATCCACACCGCCGAGGACCGCAGCGGCTTCGCCCGCGCGATGCGGCGGGCCGGCCTCGACGTGCCGAACGCCGGCACCGCGCGGTCCCTCGAGGAGGCGCTCGCGGTGGGGGAGCGGGTGGGCTTCCCCGTGATCGTGCGGCCGTCGTTCACGCTCGGGGGCGGCGGCAGCGGCTTCGCGCGCGACGCGGCCGAGCTCGCGGCCGTGGCCGGGCGTGCGCTCGCGATGTCTCCGGTCCATGAGGCGCTGATCGAGGAGTCGATCGCAGGCTGGAAGGAGTTCGAGCTCGAGGTGATGCGCGACGGCGCCGACAACGCCGTGATCGTCTGCTCGATCGAGAACGTGGATCCGATGGGCGTGCACACCGGCGACTCGATCACGGTGGCGCCCCAGCAGACGCTGACCGACCGCGAGTACCAGCGGATGCGCGACGCGGCGATCCAGGTGCTCCGTGTGGTCGGGGTGGAGACCGGCGGCTCGAACGTGCAGTTCGCGGTCGATCCGCGCACCGGCCGGCAGGTCCTGATCGAGATGAACCCCCGCGTCTCGCGCTCCAGCGCACTCGCGTCGAAGGCCACCGGGTTCCCGATCGCGAAGATCGCCGCGCTGCTGGCGGTGGGCTACCGGCTCGACGAGATCCGCAACGACATCACGGGCGAGACCCCGGCCGCGTTCGAGCCGACGCTGGACTACGTCGTCGTGAAGATCCCGCGGTTCGCGTTCGAGAAGTTCCCCGAGGCCGATCCGGTCCTGACCTCCACGATGAAGTCGGTCGGCGAGGTGATGGCGATCGGGCGGACGTTCAAGGAGGCGCTGGGCAAGGCCTGGCGCGGTCTGGAGAAGTCGATGGACGCCGGTTGGGCCGGAGGGGAGGGGGCCGCGCCGCTCGAGGGGCTCGGCGTGGCAACCGAGACCCGGCTGCACCGCGTGGCCGACGCCCTGGCCCGCGGCGAGCGCGTCGACGAGGTCGCGGCCGCGTCGTCGCTCGACCCGTGGTTCGTGGACCAGATCGCGCAGGTCGTCGAGGAGGGGTTCGGGCTGCGCGGGCGGGCCCTGCACGCGCTCGGCGCGCGCGAGCTCCGCTCGGCCAAGCGCGTGGGGATCTCCGACGCCGGGATCGCGCACCTCACGGGGGCGACCGAGGCAGCCGTCCGGCGTCACCGTGATGCCCTCGGGGTGCACCCCGTGTTCAAGACCGTGGATACGTGCGCCGGCGAGTTCGCCGCCCGCACCCCCTACCACTACTCCGCGTACGAGGACGAGTCGGAGGTCGAGCCGGCTACGCGGCCACGCGTCGTGATCCTGGGCGCCGGGCCGAACCGGATCGGCCAGGGGATCGAGTTCGACTACGCGTGCGTGCACGCGGCCTTCGCCTTGGAGGAGGCCGGCTTCGAATCGGTGATGATCAACTCGAACCCCGAGACGGTCTCGACCGACTACGACACGTCGAGCCGGCTGTACTTCGAACCGCTCACGCCGGAGGACGTCCTGGCGGTCTGCCGCGCCGAGGCGCCGGTCGGGGTGATCGCGCAGTTCGGCGGCCAGACGCCCTTGCGGCTGGCGCGGATCCTCCAGGAGGAGGGCTTCGCGATCATGGGCACCGGGCCGGACGCGATCGACCTGGCGGAGGACCGCGGGAAGTTCGCGGCGATCTGTGCGGAGCTCGAGATCGCGGCGCCGCCGCACGGCGAGGCCCGCACGATGGCCGAGGCGCGCGAGGTCGCGGCGCGGATCGGCTATCCGGTCGTCGTGCGGCCGAGCTACGTGCTGGGCGGCCGGGCGATGGAGATCGTCTACGACGACGATGAGCTGGACGGGTTCGTGCGGACGGCCGCGGCAGCCTCACCCGATCATCCCGTCCTGATCGATCGTTTCCTCGAGGGCGCGATCGAGGTCGACGTCGACGCGGTGTGCGACGCGGCCGGCGACGTCTTCGTCGGCGCGGTGATGGAGCACATCGAGGAGGCCGGCGTGCACTCCGGCGACTCGTCGTGCCAGATCCCCCCGGCGACGCTCGGCGACGACGAGCTCGACGCGATCGAGGACATCGCGCGCCGGCTCGCCCGGCGCCTCGGCGTGGTCGGCCTGCTGAACCTGCAGCTGGCGGTGAAGGACGAGCGCCTGTGGGTCCTGGAGGCGAACCCGCGCGCCTCGCGCACGGTGCCGTTCGTCTCGAAGGTGATCGGCGTCTCGCTCGCGCGGATCGCCACGTTGGTCCTCGCCGGGCGGAGCCTCGCGGACCTGCGCGTCGCCGGGCTGCTCCCGGCCGATCCGAAGCACTACCGCCACCTGCCGTTCACGAGCGTGAAGGCCGCCGTGCTGCCGTTCGGCCGGTTCCCCGGCGTGGACACGATCCTGGGGCCGGAGATGCGCTCCACCGGCGAGGTGATGGGCGTCGACGCCGATCCCGGCATGGCCCTCGCGAAGGCGATGGTCGCGGCCGGGCACGCGCTGCCGACGTCGGGAACCGTGTTCGTCTCGGTCGCGAACCGCGACAAGCGCGCGATCGCGTTCCCGTCTAAGCGCCTGGCCGATATGGGGTTCCGCCTCGTCGCGACCCGCGGCACCGCGGGCGTGCTGCAGCGTGCCGGCATCCCGGTCGAAACCGTCGCGAAGGTCTCCGAGTCCAGCGACAACGTGGCCGAGCTGATCCGCACCGGCGAGGTGGACCTGGTGATCAACACGCCGTTCGGTCGCGCGCCGCGTTCCGACGGCTCGCGGATCCGCACGGCCGCGGCCGCCGTGGGTGTTCCGTGCGTGACCACGCTGCCGGGCGCGCTGGCGGCCGTCCGCGGGATCGAGGCCTTGCGCAGCGATCCCACCGAGCCGCGGTCGCTCCAGGAGCATCACGAGGCCGCGCGCGCCGCCCCTGTCCAGGCCCGGCTCACGTTCGACGAGGCGTCGCGGATCTCGGAGGAGAGCGCGTGAAGCGGGCCCGGGCGGAGATCCTTTCGACGCGCAAACTCGGTGCGTACCAGTCGATCACGCTGGTCGCCCCGGAGATCGCGGACCGGGCGCGGCCCGGGCAGTTCCTGGCGATCTCGATGCCGGCCGGCCGCGACTTCGTCCTGCGGCGCCACTTCTCGATCCACCAGGCCTCGCGGCGCGGTGGCTGGGCCGGAACGCTCGAGTTCGTCGTCGATCCGAGCTCGGGGCCCGGCACCGGTTGGCTCTCCGGCGTGGCGGCCCACGAGTTCCTCGACGTGATCGGGCCGCTCGGCAAGGGGTTCTCGTTCCCGAAGCGCCTGACGAACTGCATGCTGGTCGCCGAGGGTCGCGGGGCCGCCGAGCTGTACTTCCTCGCGCAGGAGCTGGTGGCCCGGCACAAGCGGGTCGACATGGTGATCGGCGCACCGACGATGGAGGCGGTCTTCAAGCCGATCGAGGCCAAACGCCTGTCGCAGACGGTGGCGGTGGTCACGGCGGACGGCTCGCTCGGCGAGAAGGGGAGCGTGCTCGACGTCCTTCCGGAGGCCGTCGCGCGAGCGGGGACCGAGGTGCTCTACGCGGCCGCGGCACCGCGGACGTTGCGGGACGTTGCGGAGTTCTGCGCCGTGCAGCGGATCCCCGCGCAGGTGGCGGTGGAAGAACGGATGGGATGCGGGTTCGGGCTCTGTGCGACATGCGTCGTGCCGGTCGCCCGCAAGGAGGGCGGCGGGTTCGACAACCTCCGCGCCTGCGTGGAGGGGCCCGTGTTCAATCCCGCGCGCGTCCTGTGGGACCGATGGATCGCGGACGCGGCGACGTTCCGCGAGCTGCGTCAGGCCGTGGCGACCGAGGACGGCGATGCCGGCTAAGGACCGGACCCTCGCCGTGGACCTGGGTGGCGTGACGTTGCCGACCCCGGCGATGATCGCGGCCGGGTGCGCGGGCGGCGGTCGCGAGCTCGCGGGGCTCGTCGATCTGCACCGCGTCGGTGGCCTCGTGTCGCGCACGATCACGGTCCACCCTCGTCCCGGCGCTTCGACGCCGAGGATCGCCGAATCGCCCTCGGGGGTCGTGTGGAACACGGGGTTGCAGAACGCCGGCATCGATGCGTTCGTGGCCGACGAGCTGCCCCGGCTCGCCCGCGCCGGTGCGCCGACGTTCGTGTCGATCGGCGGTGGAACCCTGGAGGAGTACGTGCGACTCACCAGCGCACTGCAGGCTCGTCCGGAGGTCGCGGCGATCGAGGTCTACCTATCGGGCCGCGACGAGACGATGGACCATGAGATCCTCGGCGCCCACGTCGAGCGGCTCGTCGAGATCGTGGGCGCGGTCGCGCGCACGTCGCTCGTGCCGGTGTTCGCGAAGCTCCCGGGTGGTGTGGCCGATGTGGTGACGCTGGCGCGCAGCGCGGTCCGCGCCGGGGCGACGGGACTGACGCTGTCCGGTTCCCCGCCGGCGCTCGCCGTGGAGCTCGGGACGTTGCGGCCGGCCCTCGGCGACGTCACGGGGTGGCTCTCGGGCCCGGCGCTCAAGCCACTGACGCTCCGAACCATCTTCGAGGTCTCCGTCGCGATGCCCCACGTGCCGCTGATCGCGAGCGGCGGGATCCGGACCGGCTCCGACGCGGTGGAGTGCCTGCTCGCCGGTGCCTGGGCGGTGCAGATCGGCACCGGGAGCCTGGTCGATCCGGCCGCGCCGGTCGAGGTCGCCCGGGGGATCGCCGCGTCGCTGAAGGCGCTCGGCCTGCGCGCGCCGGGCGATCTCCGCGGGCGACTCCGCCTGCCCGCCGTCCCGGACCGGGCGGCCGGCGCATGAACCCGCCGCCCGCGAATCCGTTGATCGTGGCGATCGACGTCTCGGACCTGGACGAGGCCGATCGCGTGGGGGCGATCCTCGGCCCGCACGTCGGCATGTTGAAGGTCGGGCTCGAGCTGCTGTGGGCGGCGGGGCCCGAGGCGGTCCGCCGCGTCGCGGTGTACGGGCCCGTGTTCGCCGACGCGAAGCTGCACGACATCCCGAACACGGTCGAGCGCGCCAGCGCGAACCTCGCGCGGCTCGGCGTGGCGATGTTCAACGTACACGCGCTCGGCGGCGAGGCGATGATGCGGGCGGCGCGCGAGGGGGCGGCCCGCGGCGCGGACGCGGCCGGCGTGCCGATGCCCCTCGTGATCGCGGTCACCGTCCTGTCCTCGCAGAGCGGCGAAGGGCTCGCGTCGCCGGCATCGCTCGCGTGGGAGGCCCAACAGGCGGGCCTCGACGGCGTCGTCGTCTCGGGTGAGGACGTCCGCGATGTGCGCGACGCGTGCGGTGACGCGTTCGTGCTCGCGGTGCCCGGGATCCGTCCGCCGGGATCCAACGGCGACGATCAGGTGCGCGTGTTGACGCCGCGGGCCGCGGTCGAGCGCGGCGCCGACTACCTGATCGTCGGTCGTCCGGTCACCGGCGCGGACGATCCCGTGGGGGTGCTGCGCGGCATGCTGCATGACGTCGGCCACGCCGCCTGAGCGTCACGGAAACCGCAGGCCACGCCCTGCAACGCGTTTGTGCCCACCAGGGCCCGTGCGTATACTCCCCGGGTTCCTGCACCGTCCGTCGACCCGAAGGAGTACGTCCATGGCTCTGCCCACGCTCACCCCGGAGCAGCGCACGCAAGCGCTCGCGAAGGCCGCCGAAGCACGGAAGAAGCGCGCCGAGGTGAAGGGGGAGTTGAAG
The DNA here is from genome assembly GCA_035490535.1 of Actinomycetota bacterium. Classification (GTDB taxonomy): domain Bacteria; phylum Actinomycetota; class UBA4738; order UBA4738; family HRBIN12; genus AC-51. The sequence goes on along the minus strand of DATHCP010000041.1, from coordinate 26,692 downwards.
TCGGGCAAGCGAACGCTGGCCGACGTGTTGAAGCGGGCCAGCAACGACGACACCCTCGGCAAGATGAAGGTCTCCACCGTCCTCGAGTCGCTGCCCGGCGTCGGCAAGGTCCGCGCGCAGAAGATCATGGAGGAGCTCGACATCTCCGCGAGCCGCCGGGTGCGCGGCCTCGGCTCGAAGCAGCGCGCGATGCTGCTCGAGCGCTTCGGCAAGAAGTAGCCCCGCCGCTCCGTGCGCCGGGGCAGGCTGATCGTGCTCGCCGGGCCCTCCGGCGTCGGCAAGGGAACGATCGTCCGGCGGCTCCTCGTGCGCGATCCCGACCGCCTGCGGCTGTCGGTATCGGCCACGACCCGCGAGCCCCGCCCCGCGGAGGTCGACGGCGTCGACTACCGGTTCGTGTCCGACGACGCGTTCGACGCGATGGTGGCCGACGGGGAGCTCCTCGAGTGGGCCGAGATCGTGGGGCACCGGTCGGGGACCCCTCGGGCGTTCGTGGACGAGCAGCTGGCCGAGGGACGCGACGTGATCCTCGAGATCGACGTGGCCGGCGCCGCCCAGGTGCGCGAGCGGGTGCCGGAGGCCGTCCTGGTCTTCCTGGAGCCGCCGTCGCTCGAGGAGCTCGAGCGTCGCCTCCGGGGGCGGGGGACCGAGTCGGAGGCCGCGATCCGGGACCGGCTGGCCGTCGCGCAGGACGAGCTGGCCCAGACGGCGTGGTTCGACCACGTGATCGTGAACGACGACGCCGCACGGGCGACCGAGGAGGCCGCTGCTATCATCGAGGCGTCCCGCACCGCCTGACCTGCAGGAGTGCCGTCCGCATGATCGAACCCAAGATCGATGACCTGCTCGCGACCGTCGACTCCAAGTACACCTTGGTGATCCTGGCGGCCAAGCGGGCACGCGAGATCAACTCGTACTACAACCAGCTCGGGGAGGGCCGCGGCGAGTTCGTTCCGCCGCTGGTCGAGACCGGCCTGCGCAACAAGCCGCTCTCGATCGGTCTCGAGGAGATCGCCGAAGGGAAGATCGACTACGAGCGCCCCGAGGAGCCCATCGTCCTCGAGTAGCCTCGCCGGTCGCCGGGTCCTGCTCGGCGTCACGGGGGGCGTCGCCGCCTACAAGGCCGCGATCCTCGCGCGCGCGCTGGTCGCCGACGGCGCCGAGGTCACCTGCGTTCTGACCGACTCCGCCACACGGTTCGTCGGCGCCGCGACCTTCGGGGCGCTGACCGGCCGGGAGGCGTTCACCTCGCTCTGGGATCGTCCCGGCGAGGTGCTCCACGTCCGTCTCGCCCACGAGACCGACGTCGCCGTCGTCGCGCCCTGCACCGCGAACACCCTCGCGAAGCTCGCCGCCGGCGCCGCCGACGACCTGCTCACGGCGACCCTGCTGGAATACGACGGGCCGCTGGTGCTCGCGCCGGCGATGCACACCGGCATGTGGAACGCCGCGGCGACGCGCGCGAACGTCGCGATGCTGACGTCGCGCGGTGCGCGACTCGTCGGTCCGGTCGAGGGACCGCTCTCCCATGGCGACGCCGGGCTCGGGCGCATGAGCGAGCCGGAAGAGATCCATGAGGCCGTCGCCGACGCGATCCGGCCTCGCGATCTCGCCGGTCGGCGCGTGCTGGTCACGGCCGGTCCGACGCACGAGCCGATCGACCCGGTGCGGTTCGTCGGGAACCGCTCCAGCGGCAAGATGGGCGTCGCGGTGGCGGCCGAGGCCGCGGCCCGCGGTGCCGACGTCACGCTCGTGCTGGGGCCAGGCACCGTGCCGCCGCCGCCCGGCGTCGACGTGCTCGGGATCGAGACGGCGGAGGAGCTCCGCGCCGCCGTGCTCGCGCACGCCGGCGACGCCGACGTCGTGGTGATGGCGGCCGCGGTCGCGGACTTCCGACCGAAGGCGGTCGCCGACGCGAAGCTCAAGAAGGAGCACGGCGTGCCGGAGCTCGTGCTCGAGCCCACGCCGGACGTCCTCGCCGAGCTGGGGGAGCGGCGCCGGGCCGGCACGGTGCTGGTCGGGTTCGCCGCCGAGACGGACGACGTCGTCGCGGCCGGCCGCGCGAAACGGACCCGGAAGGGGCTGGACCTGCTGGTGGCCAACCGCGTCGGCGCCGCCGGCACCGGCTTCGGATCGGACACGAACGAGGCGGCGATCCTCGGCCCCGGGGACGACGAGGTGGCGCTGCGTTCGTGGGCGAAGGCCGAGCTCGCACGCGCGATCGTCGACCGCGTCGTCGCCGCGCTCTCCGGGGGATGAGCGACCCCACCGACGCGAAGGACCTGGTCCGCGCCGGCTATGACGAGATCTCCGAGGCGTACCGCGGCGACACGTTCGAGCTGGAGGGCTCGGCCTACGAGCGCGGGATCGCCGCGATCGAACGTCGGCTTCCGACCGGCGCGCGCGTGCTCGACCTGGGGTGCGGGTGCGGCGTTCCGGTCGCGGAGCGCCTCGCAGGGCGCTTCGCCGTGACCGGCGTCGACCTGAGCGAACGGCAGGTCCAGCGGGCACGGGACCTGGTGCCCTCGGCGACGTTCGTTCGGGCCGACATGACGGAGGTCGACCTGCCGGCGGCCGGGTTCGACGCGATCGTGTCGTTCTACGCGATCATCCACGTGCCGCTCGGGGAGCAGCCTGCCCTGTTCGATCGGATCGCGGCATGGCTCGCGCCCGGCGGCGTGTTCTGCGGGAGCCTCGGCCACCGGGCGTGGACGGGCACCGAGGAGGACTGGCACGGGGCGCCGATGTACTGGAGCCACGCGGATCGGGCCACCTACGCGTCGTGGCTCACCGACCGCGGCTTCCGGATCGACCAGGAGTGGTTCATCCCGGAGGGGAACGGGGGCCACGCGGCCTTCCTCGCCACCCTCCTGACGGGCGTCGTCGCCCGCGGCTAGACTCGGTCGATCATGAGCGAAGGTCATCTCTTCTCGTCCGAATCCGTCACCGAAGGCCACCCCGACAAGTTGGCCGACCAGATCAGCGACGCCGTGCTGGACGCGATGCTGACGAAGGACCCGAACAGCCGCGTCGCATGCGAGACCCTCGTGACCACGGGGGTCGTCGTCGTTTCCGGGGAGATCACGACCGACGGCTACGTCGACATCCCGGCGGTCGTGCGGCGCACCGTCACCGACGTCGGCTACACGGACGCGAAGTTCGGCCTTGACGGCGAGACGTGCGGCGTCGTCACCGCGATCCAGGAGCAGTCCGCCGACATCGCGCTCGGCGTGGACCACGCGCTCGAGTCGCGCGGCGACTCGGGCGCGGATCAGCTCGACATCCTCGGCGCCGGCGACCAGGGCATGATGTTCGGCTACGCGTGCCGCGAGACCGACGAGCTCATGCCGGTGCCGATCGCCGTCGCGCACCGCCTGTCGCGGCGGCTGTCGGACGTCCGCAAGGCCGGCGTGATCCCGTACCTGCGACCGGACGGGAAGTCCCAGGTGTCGGTGCGCTACGAGGACGGCCGACCGACGCGGATCGACACCGTGCTGATCAGCGCGCAACACCGCGAGGAGGTCGACGTCGAGACGCTGCTGCGGCCCGACGTCGAGGCCGAGGTGATCGATCCGGTCCTGCGCGAGTTCCCCGAGCTCGCGAACGAAGGCGTCCGCGTGCTCGTGAACCCGACCGGCCGCTTCGAGATCGGCGGACCCAAGGCGGACACGGGACTGACCGGCCGCAAGATCATCGTCGACACGTACGGCGGGATGGCCCCGCACGGCGGCGGCGCGTTCAGCGGGAAGGACCCCACGAAGGTCGACCGCTCGGCGGCGTACATGACGCGCTACGTGGCGAAGAACGTGGTGGCCGCCGGGCTGGCCGACCGGTGCCTCCTCCAGGTCGCATACGCGATCGGCACCGCGCACCCGATGTCGCTGATGGTCGACACGTCGGGGACCGAGCAGGTCGATCCCGCGAAGCTCGAGGCCGCGATCTGGGAGGTCTTCGACTTCCGGCCGGCCGCGATCATCCGTGATCTCGACCTGCGCCGCCCGATCTACCTCGAGACCGCCGCGTACGGCCACTTCGGTCGCAAGGAGTTCCCGTGGGAAGCGACCGACCGTGCCGACGCCCTCAGGAGCGCCTGCGGCGTCTGAGGTCCTCGCCGGCCCGGTCGAGGTCTGCGTCGACCGACCGATCCTCGCGCTCGACCGACCGTTCACCTACGACCTCTCGCCGGAGCTCGAGGCCGGCGTGGGATCGCTCGTTCGGGTCCGGTTCGCCGGGAAGCTGACGCGCGGCTGGGTGCTCGGTCCGTCGGCCGAGATCCCCAGGCGGATCCTTCCTGTCCTTGCCCGCGTCGCACCGGTCCGCGCGTTCGACGATCGCGGCCTCGCGCTGGCTCGATGGATCGCCGAACGGTACGTCTCGCCGCTCGCGACCGCGATCGGCGCGATGTCGCCGCCCCGGGTCGCCGGGGAGGAGGACGTGCAGGCCGCGGCCGCGGCCCCGATCCCGCCCGTCGACCTCGTGTCCCCCCGGCTCACGTCCTACCGCGGTGGATCGGCGCTCCTCGCGGCGGTGTCGGCCGATCCCGGAAGCTTCGTGCTGCGGCCGTCGCCGGAGGACGAACAGGCGCTCGTGGTGGAGACCGTGGGGGCGTGCCTGCACGCCGGTCGGCGCGCGATCGTGGTGGTGCCCGAGGCCTCGCCCCTGCCGGCCACCGCGGCCGCGCTCCGGGACGCCTTCGGCGGGGCCGTCTGCCTGTTCCTCGGCGGGGATCGGCGCGGTCGCTACCGGAGCTGGCTCGACATCCGCGCCGGCGCCTTCGCCGTCGTGGTCGGGACCCGGCCCGCCGTGTTCGCTCCGCTGGAGGATCTGGGGTTGCTGTTCGTGTCGCGCGAGTCCCATCCCGCTCACCACGAGGACCGGGCGCCGTACCACCACGTCCGGGAGGTCGCCCTGCGTCGAGGTGGGGCGGAGCGAGCGGCCGTGGTGCTGGCCGCCGCGTGCCCCTCGTCGGAGGCGGCCGCGCTCGGCCTGCCGATCGTCACACCTGCGCGGCGCCGCTGGCCGCGGGTCGAAGTGGTGCGCCCCGGCGTGGAGGGCCGGGCGCCACGGCTGCTCGCGGCCCTACGGGGAACGCGGCGTGGCTTCGTCTACGCGCCGGTCCCCGGCGCCGGCATCGCGCAGATCTGCCGGACGTGCGGCGCGCCGGCGGCCTGCGCGGCCTGCGGCGGGCCGCTCCGCCTGGAGGAGGGAGCGATCCGGTGCATCGTGTGCCAGGCGCCGGGACGATGCGCCGTGTGCGGCGGCGCGGACTTCGGCATCCGGCGCGGCGGCGCCGAACGCGTCGAGGCCTGGGTGCGGGGTGTCGCGGCGGTGCCGGTGTCCCGTCCGGCGCGCCCACGGCTGCCGCACGCCTCGGGGGAGATCGTGATCGGCGGCGCCGAACGGGTCCGGGATCTCGGCGTCGGCGGGCTCGACCTGGTCGCCGTGCTCGACGCGGACGAGGCCGAGCGCCGCTCCGGCCTGGCCGGTCCCGAGCGCGCGCTCACGATCTGGATGGAGGCGGTGGGCTGGGCGCGCCCCGACGCGCGCGTGATCGTCCAGAGCTCGCATCCGGGAGATCCCGCGCTGCAAGCGCTCGTGCGCGGCAACCCCGACCGCTTCTGGGAGCGCGAGCGGGAGCGTCGTGCCGCCGCCGGTTTCCCGGTCGGCGCTCCGGTGTTCCGGGTCGTGGGGACCGCCGAACTCGATGCGACCCTCGCGGCCATCGAGCCGATCACGGCGCTCACCACGACCCTCGGAGATCGGACGGTATGCTTGCTCGCGCTCGAGCCCGGCCGGGTCCCCGCGTTCGGTCGCGCGATGCGCGACCTCGCCGGCCGGGGCGTCGTGGAACGTGTCGAGGCCGAGCCGCAGCTGTGAGGGGCGCACCGTGATCCTGCCGATCCGAACCCTGGGCGATCCCGTCCTGCGCGAGGCGACGAAGCCGGTCGAACGCTTCGATCGCCGCCTCCGCCAGCTCGTGAAAGACATGACCGAGACGATGTACGCGGCGCCCGGGGTCGGGCTGGCCGGTCCCCAGGTGGGCGAGTCGATCCGGCTGTTCGTGTTCGACGATGGGCAGACGGGCCCCATGGTCGCCGTCAACCCGGAGCTCGACGACGGCGAGGGCGAGGCCTCGGAGGAGGAGGGCTGCCTGTCGATCCCCGGGCCCTACCATCCGACGCCGCGCTACGAGCGCATCCACCTCCGTGCGCAGGACGTCAAGGGCCGGCCGTTCGAGTTGGTGGGGGATGGCTTGCTGGCGCGCATCTTCCAGCACGAGACCGACCACCTGAACGGCATGCTGTACATCGATCGGCTGGACGACGAGGGCCGCAAGCGCGTCCTGGCCGAGCTTCGACGGATCGAGCTCGGTCTGCAGGAGCCCCGGGTCCGCAAGCGCACCTGACGTCGCTATCCTCGCGCCCGTGAGCCTCCGCGTGGCGTTCCTCGGCAACGACGCGTGGTCGATCCCTCCGCTGGAGGCGATCGCGGCCGAGCCGACGATCGAGCTCGCCGCGGTGATCACGAACGAGCCGAAGCCGGCAGGGCGTGGATCCGCCCTGCGTCCCACGCCGGTGGCCGAGGCCGCCCGAGCCCTGGGCGCGCCGGTCGTCGAGGCCGCCGGGGTGCGCGACGGCCGGGGCTGGCAGGCGCTGGTCAACGCCCGACCTGACGTGCTGGCCGTGGTGGCGTACGGCCACCTCCTGAGCCCCGACGTGCTGGCCTCAGCGCCTCACGGTGGGCTGAACCTGCATCTGTCGCTCCTGCCGCGGTGGCGGGGAGCGGCACCCGTCCAGCACGCGATCCTCGCCGGCGACCTCGTGACCGGGGTCACCGTGATGCAGATGGACGAAGGGCTCGACACCGGTCCGATCCTCGGGCAACTCGAGGAGCCCGTCCGCCCCGAGGACGACGCCGGATCGCTGGGTGCGCGTCTCGCGGCGGTCGGGGCCGAGCTCCTGGTCGGCGTGCTCCGGATGCTCCCGTCCCACCGGGTGCCGCCGCGGGCGCAGGATCCCACGGCCGCGACATGGGCGCCCCGATTGGGGCCGGCCGATCGGACGATCGCGTGGGACGCACCGGCGGTCGAGGTGACGCGTCGCGTCCGCGCGCTCGCGCCGGAGCCGGGCGCGGCCACGTCGTTCCGCGGCGCGCGCCTCAAGGTGCTCGCCGCCGCCGCAGACATGCGCGCGACGACCGGGATCGCCGAGCCGCCGGGCACGATCGTGCGGACGGACGACCGCGGGGTACTGGTCGCCGCCGGTGAGGGATCGGTGTGGCTTCGTGAGGTCGCTCCGGCCGGCCGCGTGCGGATGCCGGCGGCGGCGTGGGCGCGCGGTGCCCGATTCGCGCCGAGGGAGCGGCTCGGCGATCCCGGCGGATGAGCGCGTCCGTCACCGCTCGCTCGATCGCGTTCGCCGTGCTCGGCCGCGTGATCGACGAGGGCGCGTACTCGAACCTCGCGCTGCCGTCGGCGCTCGCGCGCTCCGGGCTCGACGCGCGCGACCGGGCGTTCGCCACCGAGCTCACCTACGGAACCCTGCGCCGCCGGCTGCCGCTCGACGCGGCGATCGCGGCCCGGGCGAGCCGGCCGGTCGGTCGCATGAGCCCGGGTGCGCGTACGGCGCTGCGCCTGGGCGCGTACCAACTGCTCGTCGCCGGCGTTCCGCCGCACGCCGCGGTGGCCGAGACGGTCGCCCTGGCCGCGCCACGAGAGCGCGGGTTCGTCAACGCGGTGCTGCGGCGCCTGGCCGACGACCCGCCGGAGCTGCCGGCCGGCGCGGACGAGGACTCCACGTCGATCCGGACCGGCGTCTCCGCCTGGGCGATCCGGGAGCTCGGCGTGCTCCTCGGTGCCGAGGCCGAGGCGGCGGCGGACGCTCTCGCTCGCCGCGCACCGGTCTGCCTGCGCGCGAACCTCGCGCGGACGGAGGTGGAGATCCTCATCGAGCGCCTGCGCGCCGCGGGTGTCGAAGTCCGGCGCGCGCCGGTCGACCCGGACTGCCTGCTCCTGGAGGGCGGCGGGGATCCGGCGGCGCTCCCGGGCTTCGACGAGGGGTGGTTCGCGGTCCAGGACCAGGCGTCGGCGTTCGTGGTACGGGTGCTCGATCCCCGGCCGGGGGACACGATCGCGGACGTCTGCGCGGCGCCCGGCGGCAAGGCGATGTTCGTGGCGGCCCTCGCAGGCGACGGCGAGGTGGCCGCCGGCGACATCGCGCCGGCGCGGGTGGCGCTGATCCGTCGGCACGCCGAGCGCCTCGGGGTACGTCCGGCGCTGCTCGTGCACGACGCCCGGCACCCCGGACTCCGGCCGGGGGCCTTCGACGGGGTCCTGGTGGATGCGCCCTGCAGCGGGATCGGCTCGGCACGACGCCGCCCGGAGCTGCTGTGGCGGGTGCCGAAGGAGCGGCTGACACCCCTGGCGGCGCGCCAGTTGGCGATCGCGACGGCCGCGGCCGATCTCGTGCGCACCGGCGGGCGCCTGGTCTACGCGGTCTGCACGTTCCCCCGCTCGGAGACCGATGCGGTCTGCGATGCGCTCCTGGCGCGGCGTCCCGATCTGGAACCGGAGGCGACGCCGGGGCCCGACGGCGCCCGGGAGCGGCACCGCCTTTGGCCGCATCGCCATGGCTGCGACGGGATGTTCGTGGCGGCGTTCCGGCGCAGGTCGGGGGTCGCCGCAGCGTCCCGGGCGGCCGGGTCGCGCCGGGTACGATAGGCCCCGACATGGGGAAACTGTCCGCGTCGATCCTCGCGGCGGACCTCGCGCGCCTCGGCGAGCAGGTCAAGCTGGTGGAATCCGCTGCCGAGGTCATCCACGTCGACATCATGGACGGACACTTCGTTCCCCCGATCGCGCTGGGCGCGGTCGTGGTCAAGAGCCTGCGCCCCGTGACCGAGCTGCCCCTGCACGGTCACCTGATGGTCGACGCCCCCGAGGGGTTCTTCGACGAGCTGCGGGATGCGGGGCTCGACATGGTCAGCTTCCACCTGGAAGCGGTGCCGGAACCGGCCCCGGCGATCCGGAAGGCGCGAGACGCCGGCTTGGGCGTCGGTCTCACGATCAACCTCGAGACCCCGGTGGCGGCCGCCGAGCCCTATCTGGACCAGATCGACGACCTGATGCTGATGAGCATCCGCCCGGGCTGGTCGTACCAGACCCTGAACCCCGAGGTGTACGGGAAGCTCGAGGAGGCACGGGGGGGGATCGATCGCAGCGGCGCCGCGGTCGAGCTCGAGATCGATGGCGGGATCAAGATCGACAACGCAGGGCGGGCGATCGACGCCGGCGCCACCGTCCTGATCGCCGCCTCCGGCATCTTCGCCCAGCCCGATCCCGCGGCCGCCGCGCGAGCCCTCGCCGAGATCGCGGAAGGAGCCGGGTCGGATGCCTGAGACGATCCTCGTCGTCGACGACGATCCGGACATCGCGCGGTTCGTCGAGGTCAACCTCCGCTCCGCCGGGTACGACGTGACGGTCGCCGGGGACGGCGAGGAGGCGCTCGAGAAGGCCTCCGTGATCCGGCCCGATCTCGTGCTCCTGGACGTGATGATGCCGCGGATCGACGGGTTCGAGGTGGCACAGCGCCTGCGGAAGAACCCGCAGACCGCGAACACCAGCATCATCATGCTGACCGCGAAGGCGCTGTCCGCCGACAAGGTGACCGGCCTGCAGTCGGGCGCCGACGACTACATCATCAAGCCGTTCGATCCGATCGAGCTGCTGGCCCGTGTGAAGGGGACGCTGCGGCGCGCGAAGGAGATGCGCAACCTCTCGCCGCTCACGGGGCTGCCGGGCAACATCCGGATCCAGGAGGAGATCGAGCGTCAGGTGCGCGAGAGCCACCCCTTCGCCGTCCTGTACTGCGACCTCGACAACTTCAAGGCCTACAACGACCAGAAGGGCTTCGTGCGCGGCGACCGGCTGATCCAGTCGGTCGCGCGGATCATCCAGGACGCCGTGCTCGACCGGAACGGCACGGAGGGGTTCATCGGGCACGTCGGCGGCGACGACTTCGTGGCCGTCGTGGATCCGGATGCCGCCGAGGACGTCGCGAAGCGGATCTGCGAGCGGTTCGAGGACGCGCGGGCGGACTTCTACGAGAGCGAGGACCTCGAGCGCGGCTTCGTCCGGATCGAGGACCGCAAGGGCGTGATGCAGGACATCCCGCTGGTCGCCGTGTCGGTCGGGATCGCCTCCACCGCGAAGCGGCAGTTCGCCCACTACGGTGAGGCGGTCGCCGTGGCCACCGAGATGAAGTCCTTCGCGAAGCGCCAGCCCGGCTCGAGCTACGCGGTCGACCGCCGCGCCGAGTAGCCGACGAACGCCCGTTCCGGGCACCGGCGTATACTCGCGGCGAAGCCTGTTTCCGGGGCGGGGTGCAACTCCCCACCGGCGGTGACAGTCCGCGACCCCACGGCAGCCGGTCGTGGGTGGACCCGGTGCGATCCCGGGACCGACCGTGAAAGTCGGGATGGGAGGAACGGGCGCGTCGAGCGGCGCCGTGCGCGGCGTCCGCCGAACGTGTCGTCCACGCCCCGGGTGGGGAGCCGATGGACGAGCACGAGCAGCTGATGCGGCGGGCCCTCGAGCTCGCCGAACGCGGATGGGGCCGCGTCTCGCCGAACCCGATGGTGGGGGCCCTCGTCGTGGCCGACGACGGATCGGTCCTCGGCGAGGGATGGCACGAAGGCCCCGGCACGCGCCACGCCGAAGCGATGGCCCTCGAGATGGCGGGCGACGCCGCCCGGGGCGCCACGGTCATCACGTCCCTCGAACCGTGCAACCGCGTTGGCCGCACCCCGCCCTGCACGCGTGCCTTGCTCGGCGCCGGCATCCGCCGCGTCGTGATCGGCGCCACCGACCCGAACCTCGGGGAGGGGGCGCCGGGCATCGCCGAGCTGCGCGCCGGTGGCGTCGAGGTCACGAGCGGCGTGCTCGAGGCCGACGCGCGGCGCCTGAACGAGGCGTTCGAGCATCACGTGCGGACGGGCCGACCGGTCGTCGTGATGAAGTCTGCGGCCACGCTCGACGGCAAGACGGCCGCGGTGGATGGCTCCTCGCGGTGGATCACATCCGAGGACGCGCGCGGCGACGTGCAGCGCCTCCGCGCCTGGTCCGACGCGATCCTGGTCGGGTCGCGCACGGTGGCCGAGGACGATCCGGCGCTCACGGTCCGCGATCCGCGCTACGCCGACGCGCGGCCCCCCCTGCGCGTGGCAGTGGACTCGTCGGGGCGCCTGCCGCCGGTCGGGCGGCTGTTCGACGGCGCCGCTCCCACCCTGATCGCCACGACCGACCGGACGACCGATCTGCGGATCGCGGAGTGGCGGACCGCCGGGGCCGACGTCGTCGTCCTCGATCGCGACGAGGACGACGGGGTGTCGCTCCGATCCCTGTTGGCGCTGCTCGGCGAGCGCGAGGTGCAGGGTGTGCTCGTCGAGGCCGGCGCGAACCTCGCCTGGGCGTTGCTGCGCGAGGACCTCGTCGACCGGATCGTCCTGTACGTGGCGCCGAAGGTGCTCGGCGGCGCCTCGGCGCCCGGCGTGGTCGACGGGCGTGGGTTCGCGCCGGTCGGGGAGGCGTTGGAGCTCGCGTTCGAACGTGTGGAGCGGATCGGCCCGGACCTGAAGGTGGAGGCGCGTGTTCACCGGGATCGTTGAAGAGGTCGGCGCCGTGCGGCGGATCCGGGACGGCTCACTGGTCGTGGGCTGCGCGACCGTGAGCCTCGACAGCGGGGTCGGCGCCTCCGTCGCTGTGAGCGGCACGTGCCTGACGGTCGTGGAGCGCGGGCCGGACGAGCTGCGGTTCGATCTGTCGCCCGAGACGATGTCGCGGACGACGCTCGGATCCCTTGGGCCCGGCGATCGGGTGAACCTCGAGCGGCCGGTGAGCCTCGCGGCGCGGATGGGCGGGCACCTCGTCCAGGGTCACGTCGACGGCGTCGCCGACGTCGAGGCGCTCGATCCCGACGGCGCCGGTGGTGCGGTGCTGCGGGTCCGCCTGCCCGGCGGGCTCGACGCGGGCGTCGTGCCGAAGGGTTCGATCGCGTTGGACGGGGTGAGCTTGACGGTCGCGAGCCTCGACGGGGACGCGATCGAGATCGCGTTGATCCCCCACACGCTCGCCGCCACCACCCTGGGGGAGCTCCGCGCGGGGGCTCGCTGCAACGTCGAGACCGATGTGATCGCGAAGTACGTCGAACGACTGATCGAAAGGGCCCAACGATGAACGAGCACCAGACGCCGAACGGCGAGCCTCCCTTCGCGGCGATCGATCGCGCGCTGGAGGACATCCGCGAAGGCAAGATCGTCCTCGTCGTGGACGACGCCGACCGGGAGAACGAGGGCGACTTCATCATCGCCGCGGAGCGCTGCACCCCGGAGGCGCTCAACTTCATGGTCACGCACGGGCGGGGCATCGTGTGCCTGCCCGTGGCGTCATGGCGCCTCGACGAGCTGCAGATCCCGCAGATGGTCTCGTCGAACGGCGGTGACGAGACCGCGTTCACGGTCTCGATCGACTTCGCGCCCGAGGTCACCACGGGCACGAGTGCCTTCGACCGGGCGGCCACGGCCCGAGCGATCGCCGACCCCGCCACGAAGCCGCAGGACTTCCTGCGGCCTGGGCACGTGTTCCCCCTCCGCGCGAAGGAGGGCGGGGTGCTTCGGCGGGCCGGGCACACGGAGGCGGCGGTCGACCTCGCGACGATGGCCGGGTTGTTCCCCGCCGGTGTGATCTGCGAGGTGATGAACCCGGACGGCTCGATGGCGCGGCTGCCGGAGTTGATCCGCGTCGCTCGTGAGCACGACCTGACGCTGATCTCGATCGCCGACCTGATCGAGCATCGCCGCAAGCGCGAGGTCCTCGTTTCGCGCGTCGCCGACGCGGCGATCCCCACGGCGTGGGGCGAGTTCCGCGCCTACGCGTACGAGAGCCTGATCGACGGCCGCACGCACGTCGCGCTCGTGCGGGGGGAGATCGGCGAGGGCCGCGACGTGATGACCCGGGTCCATTCCGAGTGCCTGACCGGCGACGTCTTCGGGTCGCTCCGCTGTGACTGCGGACGACAGCTGGATCGCGCGCTCGAGCTGATCGGCACCGAGGGCCGGGGCGTCGTCTTGTACGTCCGCGGCCACGAAGGTCGCGCGATCGGGTTGACGCACAAACTCCGCGCCTATCAGCTGCAGGACCAGGGTCGCGATACGGTGGAGGCGAACATCGAGCTCGGCTTCGCGGCGGACCAGCGCGACTACGGGATCGGGGCGCAGATCCTAGCCGATCTGGGCGTGCGCACGATGCGCCTGCTGACGAACAACCCGGACAAGCGGGCCGGCCTCGAAGGCTACGGCCTGTCGATCGTCGAGCGGATCCCGCTGGAGACCGAGCCCACGCCCGAGAACGTCGACTACCTGCGGACGAAGGCCGAGAAGCTCGGGCACCTCCTCGACCTGCCGAACGGATGAAGGTGTTCCGGGGCGAACTCGACGGCGCCGGGCGCCGTGTCGCGGTGGTGGCGGCGCGCTTCAACGAGCTCGTCACGTCCAGGTTGCTCGAGGGTGCACTGGCGGGGCTCGCGCACCACGGCGTCGGCGAGGACGACGTCATGGTCGCCTGGGTTCCCGGTGCCTTCGAGATCCCGATCACGGCCGAACGTCTCGCCGCGTCGGGGCGCTTCGACGCGGTGATCTGTCTCGGGGCCGTGATCCGAGGGGAGACCGCGCACTTCGACCTCGTCGCGAACGAGGCGGCGCACGGGATCGCCGAGGTCGCCCGGCGGACGGGGGTGCCGTGCATCTTCGAGGTGCTCGCCACCGACGACCTCGCCCAGGCGCAGTCCCGGGCCGGTGGGGCGCACGGGAACCGGGGGTGGGACGCGGCCGAGGCCGCGCTCGAGATGGCGTCGCTGCTCCGCCAGCTGCCGGGACGCCGGGCGTGATCGTCGACCGCCCGTGGGGCCGCCTGGCGACCTACGTCCTGAACCAGATGGCCACGGTCCGGTTGGTGACGGTGCGTCCCGGCGCCGAGACCGGCGCGCACTACCACCGTCTGCGTGACGAGATGTGGGTCATCTTGGACCCCGGCCTCACCGTGGAGATCGGGAACCGGGTCGTCCAAGCCGAGCCCGGGCAGGAGTTCACGGTGCCGGCCGAGGAAGCGCACCGCGTGCGCTGCACCGGCCCCGAGGCTGGACGGATCCTCCAGGTGGCCTTCGGCTACGCCGACGACGACGACCGGCTCCTCGTGGACGGGGAGGAGCAGGACGCCGAGTGGTGAGGTTCCCTATACTCTGCGGGCGCGGACGGCGTGGTGTCGTTCGCCGTGCACCGGCGACGTCCGGTGCTCGTTCGTCATAGGAGGTGGTGCGGGGTCTCCACGGATCCGAGGATCAACGAGAGGATCAGATCCGCTCAGGTGCGCCTGGTCGGAGCCGACGGTCAGCAGATCGGCGTCGTCGATACCCGCGACGCGCTCCGGCAGGCCCGGGAGCTCGACCTGGACCTCGTCGAGGTCGCGCCGCAGGCCGATCCGCCGGTGTGCAGGATCATGGACTACGGCAAGTTCAAGTACGAGCGAGACGTCCGTCAGAAGGAAGCGCGGAAGAAGCAGTCGCGCACCGGTCTGAAGGAGATCAAGTTCCGCCCCAAGATCGACCCGCATGACTACGCCACGAAGAAGGGGCACGTCATCCGGTTCCTCGAGGCGGGGAACAAGGTCAAGATCACGATCATGTTCCGTGGTCGCGAGATGGCGCACACGGAGCTCGGTCGCAAGATCCTCGACCGGCTCGTCGCCGATCTTGGACCGTTGGTCGTCGTGGAATCGCTGCCCAAGCAGGAAGGCCGCAACATGATCATGGTGATCTCCCCGAACAAGCGCCACCTCGAGGAGATGGCCAAGCAGCGGGCCCGCGAGTCGCGGAGCGTCGCGGCCGTCGCGCCGATGCCGGTCGCGGAGGCCGAGCCGGAGCCGCCGGAACCCGCCGCCGCGTCCGACGAAGGGTGAGGAACAGATGCCGAAGATGAAGACCCACCGAGCCTCGGCCAAGCGCTTCCGCGTGACCCGTCGCGGCAAGGTCCTGCATCGGAAGGCCACGGGGAACCACATGCTGACGAAGAAGACCGGGAGCCGCCGCCGCCGGGTCGAGGGGATGTCCGCGGTCAGCGTGACCCGTGAGCAGAAGAAGCTGAAGCGGCTCCTGGCGAGGTGACGAGATGGCCCGGGTGAAGCGTTCCGTCCACGCGAAGAAGAAGCGGCGCGAGGTCCTGCGCGAGGCCAAGGGGTACACCGGCAGCCGCCGGATCCGGTACCGCCTCGCGAAGGAGCAGGTGCAGCACTCCGGCGTCTACGCCTACCGGGACCGCCGTGATCGCAAGGCCCAGTTCCGGAGGCTCTGGATCGCTCGGATCAACGCCGGCGTCCGCCCGCACGGCCTGTCGTACTCGCGGTTCATCAACGGGCTGAAGGTGGCCGGCGTGGAGGTGGACCGGAAGATCCTCGCCGACCTGGCGGTCTCCGACCCGACGGCGTTCGCCGGTCTCGTCGAGACCGCGAAGGCGGCGCTCCCGTCGCAACCCGCCTCCTGAGCTCCCACGCCGCTGCCGCCGGGCCCACGTAGACTCCGGTCGTCCGGACCTGCTCGGAGCGGCGTCGCGTGCTCACCAGCCTGAAGAACCCCAAGGTCGCGGCCGTCGCGCGCCTCAAGAAGCGCGCGTTCCGCGAGCGCGATCGGCGGTTCCTGGTGGAAGGCGCGCACGCCGTCGGCGAGGCTCTGCAGGAGTCGCCGCCCGCGTTGATCTCCCTGCTGGTCGGCGAGGGTCTCGACGAGTTGGCGGTCCGTGCCCGTCAGGCAGGGGTCGATGTCGAGGAGGTCAGTGGGGAGGTCCTCCGCAAGCTCACCTCCACCGTCACCCCGCAACCGGTGCTCGGCATCGCACCGTTCGTGGACGTACCGCTCGGAGCCCTCCGCGGCGGTGACGCGTGCGTCGGGATCCTCCATGAGGTTCGCGATCCGGGGAACGCCGGCACGGTCCTGCGATCGGCCGACGCGGCCGGCGCCGCCGGCCTCGTGTTCACGTCGGCCTCGGTCGACGTCTACAACCCGAAGACCGTGCGAGCCTCCGCCGGCTCGATCTTCCATGTGCCGGTCGTCCGCGGCGAGCCCGCCGGGGAGGCGATCGGAACCCTCCGCGACCGCGGGTACCGGATCCTGGCGATGGACGCCCAAGGCACGGAGAACGTGTACGCGACCGATCTGGGCGGCGCCGTTGCGTTCGTGTTCGGCAACGAGGCGCACGGCCTGCCGCAGGAGATCGTCGCGCGTGCCGATGCGACGGTCCGCGTTCCGCACGCCGGCCGTGCCGAATCGCTGAACCTGGCCGCCGCGGCCACGGTCTGCCTGTTCGAGTGGGCGCGCCGCCGGATCGGCCACGGTGCCACGCTCGACGGGCTGATCGCGGCCGCCGCCCACGACATCCGCTCGCCGCTGACCGCGATGAAGGGGTTCGGCTACGCGCTGGAGCGGCGCTGGGATGAGATCGATCCTGAGCAGCGAGCCCTGATGCTGCGCGGGATCGTGCACGACGCCGACCGGATGGACCACATCGTTCGCCTGCTGGTGGATGCGGCGCGCGTCACCGGGGGTTCGCTCGAACTGTTCCCCGAGCAGGTGGATCTGGGCGACCTGGTCGCCGGCGTGGCGGAGGCCCAGGCGCGCGATCCGGAGCATCCGGCGATCTCCTGGAGCGGCGATCCCGGGCCGTACTTCGTCGATCCGGCGCGGATCAAGACGGCGCTCCTCGCCTTCCTGGAGTCCCTCGTGTGGTGGGGGAGCGAGGGCCCGATCCGCGTCGCCGGCGAGCGCCGGGATGGCAACCTGCACCTTGTCGCCGTCCGGGCGACCGACGACCTCGACGTCGCGGGCGCCGAGGCGCTCTTCGCGGCGCGTCGTCCGGGTACCGGAGGCGGGAGCAAGATCGGGCTGTACGTCGCCCGCGCGGTCGCGGAGGCGCAGGGTGGCCGCGCCTGGGCCGAGGTCGCCGACGGCGACCTGTCGCTGCACCTCGAGGTGCCGGTTCCGGGCTGAGAGCCTCCGGAGGGCCGGGGGGCCCCGTTGCTAGACTCGGCGGATCCATGGACGCCGAGGAGATGTCGCGCACCCTCGAAGCCGAACGGGCGCGCGGTCTCGCAACGCTCGCGGCCGCCGCGACGGCGCAGGAGCTCGACGCGGCCGAGGTCGCGGTGCTGGGGCGACGCTCCACGTTCGGGGAGATCCAGCGGTCGCTCGGCGGGCTCGACGAAGACGGGCGACGGGAGCTCGGACGGCGGGTGAACGAGGTTCGCCGTGAGCTGACCGATGCGCTCGGTGCGCGGCGGGCGGCGTTCCGGAGCGAGGCCGAGGCCGCGTTGCTGGCGGCCGACCGCGTCGACCTGACCCTGCCCGGCCGCCGGCCCCGGACCGGCTCCCTGCATCCGCTCACGATCGTCGAGGACGAGATCGTCGAGCTGTTCCTGCGGATGGGGTTCACCGTCGCGCAGGGACCCGAGATCGAGGACGACTGGCACAATTTCGAGGCTCTCAACATCCCGGCCGACCATCCGGCGCGCACGATGAAGGACTCGCTCTACGTCGCGATCCCCGGCCATCCCGAGCTGCTCCTTCGCACCGAGACGTCGGCCGTGCAGATCCGCACGATGCAGGGGCAACCCCCGCCCGTGTACATCATCGCGCCGGGGCGGGTCTACCGGCGTGAGAACGCCGACACGACGCACCTGTCGGTCTTCCACCAGGTCGAAGCGTTGGTGGTCGATGAGGGCATCACGTTCGCCGACCTCAAGGGCACGCTCGAAGCGGTCTTGCGCGGGCTGTTCGGGCAAGCGCGGCGTATCCGCCTCGGGCCCGCGTACTTCCCGTTCGTCGAACCGGGCGCCGAGGTCGGCGTCTCCTGCTTCGTGTGCGACGGGGCCGGCTGCTCGGTCTGCGGCAACGGATGGATCGAGCTGCTGGGCTCCGGCATGGTGCACCCCCAGGTCCTGGAGAACTGCGGCTACGACAGCGAGCGGTACACCGGGTTCGCGTTCGGGCTGGGCATCGAGCGCGTCGCGCTCCTGCGCTACGGGATCGCGGACATCCGGCTGCTGGTGGATCCGGACGTCCGGTTCCTCGCGGGCTTCGAAGGGGTCGCGTGAAGGTTCCGATCGACTGGCTGCGGGACTTCGCGCCGACCGATCTCGAGGCTGACGAACTCGCGGGGCTGTTGACCCATCGGGGCGTCAAGGTCGAGGCCGTGTTGCGGCCCTGGGACGGCCTCGACGGCGTGATCGTCGTACGCGTCCTCGAGGTCCGCGACCATCCGAACTCCGAGAAGCTCTGCGTCGCCCGGATCGCACACGGCACCGGCGAGAGCGAGGTGGTCGTCGGGGTGCGGAACATGACGCCCGGCGATCTGGTGCCCTGGGCGCCGCCGGGATCTCGCGTGCCGGTGCTGGAGGAGGCGCTCGGGGTCCGCGCGCTCCGCGGCGTGGAGTCCAACGGCATGCTCTGCTCCCCCCGCGAGCTCGCGATCGGCCAGGACCACCGCGGGATCCTGCTCCTGAACGACGAGGGGTTCGAGATCGGCGCCGACCTGAAGCGAGCGCTCCGGCTGGACGTCCCCGTCCTCGACATCGAGGTCGAGCCGAACCGGCCGGACTTCCTGAGCGTCTACGGCGTCGCACGCGAGGCCGCGGCGGCGACCGGCGTGCCACTGGCCCTACCCGACCTGGCCGTGCCGGAGACGGCCGAGGCCGCGGCGGAGATCGCGACGATCCGGTTGGATGCCCCGGATGGGTGTCCGCGGTACCTGGCGCGCATCCTCCGCGGGGTGGGCCGCCGGTCCTCGCCCCTGCGGGCGCAGGCGCGGCTGACGGCCGGCGGCATGCGGCCGATCGACGCGATCGTGGACGCCACGAACTACGCGATGCTCGAGCTCGGCCAGCCGCTGCACGCGTTCGACCTCGACCGCCTCGCCGGGCCGGGGATCGTCGTGCGCCGGGCGAGCGAGGGCGAGCGGCTCACGACCCTGGACGGCGTCGAGCGGATCCTCGATGCGCGGGACCTGCTGATCTGCGACCTCGAACGGTCGGTCGCGATCGCCGGCGTGATGGGCGGCGGCACCTCGGAGGTCTCCGGAACGACCACGGACGTGCTGCTCGAGAGCGCCTACTTCACCCGGGGGGGCGTCCTGCTCACCGCGCGCCGCCTGGACCTGCACACCGAAGCATCGCACCGCTTCGAACGCGGCACCGATCCGGAGGGATTGGAGGCCGGCGCCGCACGCGGCGCCGCGCTGATCACGGCCTGGGCCGGCGGCCAGGTGCTGCGGGGTGTGGCCGGAGCCGGCGAGGCGCCGGTCCGGCGCTGGATCTCGATGCGTCCCGCCCGAGCGTCCGCGCTGCTCGGCTACCCGGTGTCGACCGAGGACACGGAGACGGTCTTCCGCGTCCTCGGTATGCGTACGCGTCCCGACGACGAGGCGATCGCCGTGGAGGTGCCCGGCTACCGCACCGACGTCGACCGCGAGGTCGACTTGATCGAAGAGGTCGTGCGGATCCAGGGGTACGACAAGGTGGGCTCGCGGCTGCCCCGCTCGCCGAACCCGGGCGGCCTGCCGGATCGGTACGTGCTGGCGCGCCGCGCCAAGGCGGCGTTGCGGGGCGCCGGGTTACGCGAGATCCGGCCGGTGCCCTTCAGCTCTGCCGAGGACCTGGAGCTGTTCGGGGACCGGGATGCCGTGGTCGTCGCGAACCCCTTGCGTGCCGACGAGGGATACCTGCGGACCCGCTTGACCCCCGGGTTGCTGCACGCGGTCGCCACGAACCAGGCCCGCGGCGTCGAGCGGATCGCGGTCTTCGAGGTTGGCACGACCTTCCGTCTGGGCGACCCGTTCGAGGAGCGGCCGAAGGCCGGCTTCGTGCTCGCGGGCCCGGCCGGCGACGGATGGGCGGGGGAACGGCGATCGGTCGACGTCCTGGACGCGCGCGGCGCGCTCGAGGCGTTCCTCGCGGAGCTCGGGATCGCCGAGTGGTCCCTGGGCGAACCGCTCGGTCCGCCCTTCCATCCCGGCCGTTCGGCGGGCGTGATGATCGCTGGCGCTCCCGGCGGGGTGCTGGGCGAGATCCATCCGCGGACCGCGGAGGCTCTGGAGATCGCCGGGCGCGTCGCGGTCGGGGTGGTCGGACTCGGTGCGCTGGCCCGGGGTCTGGGCCGGGGTCGACCGGTCGTCGGGACCGTCCCGCGCTTCCCCCCGGTGCGGCGGGACCTCGCCTTCCTCGTGCCGGAGGACGTACCGGCCGGCTCGGTCGCGGCCGCGCTCTGGGCGGCGGGCGGAGCGCTGCTCTCCGCGAGCACGCTGTTCGACGTGTTCCGTGGCGATCCGCTGCCGCCGGGGAAGAAGAGCCTCGCCTACGCGCTCGAGTTCCGCGCACCGGACCGCACCCTGACGGACGAGGAGGCGCAGGGTGCGGTCGATGGGATCGTCGAGCGGCTCCGGGCCGAGCTCGGTGCCGAGCTCCGCGCCGGGTGAGCGTTCGACCGGGCCCGGGCGCGCCACTACACTCCCGCGCACGGTGGTCCGCCACTACCTGTCCGTCGACGATCTGAGCTCCTCGGAGCTCCTGCACGTGCTGGACCTCGCGGCCAAGCTCAAGGCGGACCGGACGACGTTCGCCGACGCGCTGGCCGGCAAGGCGATCGCGACGGTCTTCGAGAAGCCCTCCACCCGGACACGCGTCTCCTTCGAGGTCGCGATCGAACGGCTCGGCGCCCACCCGGTGGTGCTGTCCTCGAACGAGCTCCAACTCGGGCGGGGGGAGACGATCGAGGACACCGGCCGCGTGCTCTCGCGCTACGTCGATGCGATCGTGCTGCGTACGTTCGAGCAGGAGCGGCTCGAGGTCCTCGCGGCGGCGTCCGGCGTGCCGGTCGTGAACTCCCTGTCGGACTTCGAGCACCCGTGTCAGGCGCTCGCGGACCTGCTGACGATCCGGGAACGCCACGGAGGGCTCGAGGGAACCGTGCTCACGTACCTCGGCGACGGGAACAACGTCGCCCACTCGCTGCTGTTGGCCGGCGCGAAGACCGGGATGATCGTCCGGGTCGCGACCCCGGCCGGTTTCGCGCCGATCCCGCAGGTCGTGCACCGGGCGGCCGAGATCGCCGCCGAGACCGGCGGATCGGTCGAGGCGGGCGCCGACCCCGAGGCCGCCGCGACCGGCGCCGACGTCCTGTACACCGACGTGTGGGCCAGCATGGGCCAGGAGGACGAGGCCGATGAGCGCGCCCTGGTCTTCCGCCCGTTCCAGCTGAACGCCGCGATCGTCGCGCTGGCCTCGCCCTCGGTCGCGGTGCTGCACTGCCTGCCGGCCCACCGTGGGGCGGAGATCACCGACGAGGTGATCGACGGGCCGGCCTCGGCGGTGTGGGACCAGGCGGAGAACCGCGTGCACACGCAGGAGGCGCTGCTCCTGTTCCTGTTCGGCCTCGGCTGACGTGGGCCGGCGGCTGCCCCGTGGGTTCTACCGGCGGCCCTCGCTGCAGCTCGCTCCCGCGCTCCTCGGCCACGAGTTGGTTCGGGCCTCGGACGATGGCTCGATCGTGCGTGCACGGATCGTCGAGACCGAGGCGTACGAGCCCGATGATCCGGCGAGCCACGCCTTCCGGGGACCGACGCCCCGGAACGGCGTGATGTTCGGCCCGGCCGGCCACCTGTACGTGTACGTTGCCTACGGCGTGCACCCGTGCATGAACGTGGTGGCCGACGCCGAGGGGATCGCGAGCGCGGTGCTGCTGCGCGCCGCCGAACCGATCGCGGGACTCGAGGCGATGGCCGCGCGTCGGGGATCCCCGCCCGACCGAGACCTCTGCCGGGGACCCGGCCGGTGGTCGCGTGCTTTCGACGTCGATCGCGTCCTGGACGGCGCCGATCTGGTGTCCGGCGACCGGGTGTGGATCGAGCGAGGGAGCCCGCCGGAACGGGGGGCGATCGTCGCCGGACCAAGGATCGGGCTCGCCGTCGCGACCGAACGCCCGTGGCGGTTCTGCCTTGCCGGCAGCCGGTCGCTGTCGCGGCCGGCGGGAGGGGTCAGCCGGCCGCCGGCTTCGGCAGCTTCGCGACGGTCACGGTGATCGTGCTCGTCTGGAACTCCGGCAGACCACCGCCGGGCGACTGGTAGATCACGGTGCCGGCGGGTTGGGTCGAGGCCGCGAGCGCGACGCGCACGTAGAAGCCGGCTCCCTCCAGCATCGAGGTTGCGTCGCCTTGGGGGAAGCCGACCACGGACGGCACCAGCACCCGCTGCAGCGATGTCGGGGTGGTGCAGACCGCGGTCGGGGCCGTGCCGGCGATGAAGTGCAGCACCTCGACGTTCTGCGGCAGGGTGAACGCGTTCGGCAGGCAATAGGGATCCTGCGTGACGTCGACCGCGACCGACGTGTAGCGCACGTCCGGGGTGGGGAACGACTCGGCCGTGAGTCCCGCGGTGGCCTTCAGCATCAGGAGCCGCCAGATCTGGGCCGGCCACACGCCGCCGAAGACGGTCAGCCGTGTCCTGGGGGGCTCCATCGGGATCTGGCCCTGGTGGAAGCCGACCCACACGGCCGCGGTGAGCTGCGGCACCGAGCCGATGAACCAGGCGTTGTCGTGATGGTCGTCCGTACCGGTCTTCCCGATCTGGGGCCGGCCGATGTTCGCGGCGGTCCCGGTCCCGTACAGCACGACATCCTGCAGGATGTCGTCGGCCGCGGCCGCGATCTGGGGATCCACCACCTGCTTCGGATGCGGATCCGCCTGCCAGATCACGTTGCCGTCGGCGTCGCTGATCGTGACCGCCGGCACCGGATCGACGTGTCGGCCGCCGGTGGCGAGCGTCCCGTAGGCGCTCGCCATCTCCAGCGTGTTGGCCTCGTTCGAGCCCAGCACGGCCGACAGGTACGGCTTCAGTGGGGTCGTGGGCTCCGAGACGTCGGGGCAGCAGCGCATCCCCATCCGCGTCGCGGTCTCGACAACAGCCTCGGGCGTGAGGCGTTCGATCAGTTGGGCGTAGACGGTGTTGACCGAGTCGATCGTCGCCGAGCGCAGGCTCATCTGGCCGTACCCGTTGCCCTCGGCGTTCGTGACGTGCCAGATCCCACCGCCCGGCATCGGGATATCGATCGACGCCGGCGCCGCGAAGATCGTGTCCGGCGAGATGCCGTGCTCCAGCGCGGCCACGAGCGCGAACGCCTTGAACGCCGAGCCGGTCTGCCGGCCGGAGCCGCCCATGCCGGTGGCCAGGTTCACGCGGCCCGCGCCGTCGTTCCCCCAGTAGTCGGCGTCCTTGCCGCCGACCATCGCCCGCACGTATCCGGTGCGCGGATCCAGCACGGTCACCGCGGCGTCCGGGTCGCTCGGATAGGCGAGCACGCTCGAGACCGCCTGCTGCGCGGCCGCCTGGAGCGCGGGCTCGATCGTCGTGGTGATGCGCAGGCCTCCCGTGAACAGCAGGCGGTAGCGATCGTCGTACGTCGCGCCGAAGGCCGGGTTCGACAGGAACCACTGCTTGAAGTAGTCGACGAAGTACGGGTAGGGATAGCGCTGGTCGGTGGTCGCGGGCCGAAGCACGATCCGCTGGCGCAGCGCCGCGCGCTCACGCGCGCGGGTGATCATGCCCTGCTGCACCATCAGGCGGAGGATCACGTCGCGCCGGCCCAGCGCCGATCGCGGCCGGATGTACGGGTCGAAGTGGTTCGGCGCGGTGATCAGCCCGGCCAGCATCGCCGAGCGCGCGAGCGTGAGATCGGCGGCGTCGACGCCGAAGTACGTCCGCGCCGCGGCCTGGATCCCGTAGGCGCCCTCGCCGAAGTACACGGTGTTGAGGTACGCCGTGAGGATCTGCTGCTTCGACAGCTGGTTCTCCATCTGCCAGGCGAGCGCGGCTTCGTCGAGCTTGCGCTGGAAGCTCTGCTCGTCGCCCGTGTAGAGGTTCTTCACGAGCTGCTGCGTGATCGTCGAGCCGCCCTCCACGATGTGGCCCGAGCGCACGTCGTCGATCGCGGCGCGGATGATGGCCTCGGGGTCCACCCCGTGGTGCTCGAAGAACCGGCGGTCCTCGATCGCGACGACGGCGTTGCGGACGTCGTTCGTCATCTGGCTGCGGCTGAGCACGACGCGGTTCTCCCGAGCGTGGAGCGTGGTGATCAGCGAGCCGTCGGCCGCGAAGAGGAAGGAGGTCTGCGCAAGCTCCCGCGGCTGCAGTTGGTCCAGACGCGGCACGCTACAGCTCGCCGCAGCGACGAGCACGATGAACAGGGCGATCGGCCCCCGGCCCTTTCGCATCCGGCCGCAAGCGTACCCCCGGCACCCCGGGCGGCCCGGTAGGCGCTGGTAGCATCCGGGCGCCATGACCAGCGACGACCTCGCGGGGCTCGCGAGCGGCGCGGCCGAGATCGTCCCGGAGGGCGGCCTCGAGGAGAAGCTCGCGCTGGGCCGCCCGCTCCGCGTGAAGTTCGGCGTCGATCCGAGCCGTCCGGACCTCACGTTCGGCCACACGGTCGTCTTGCGGAAGCTCCGCCAGTTCCAGGACGCCGGGCACGTCGCCGTGCTGATCATCGGCGACTTCACGGCGCGGATCGGCGATCCCTCGGGCCGCTCGGAGACCCGCCCGATGCTCTCCGCCGACGAGGTCCGCGAGAACGCGGAGACCTACTTCGACCAAGCCGGCGCCGTGATCGACGTCGAACGCGCCGAGATCCACGGCAACGCGGAGTGGGGCGAGGCGATGACGATGGAGCAGCTGTTGCGGCTCGCGTCGGTCGCCACCGTGGCGCAGATGCTCGAGCGCGAGGACTTCCGCGCCCGCTACCAGGGCGGGCGTCCGATCGCCGTGGTCGAGTTCCTCTATCCGCTGTTCCAAGGCTACGACTCGGTCGCGGTCGAGGCGGACATCGAGCTCGGCGGCACCGACCAGACGTTCAACCTCCTGATGGGCCGCGAGGTCCAGCGGGCCTACGGGCAGGATCCGCAGGTGGTCCTGACGATGCCGCTGCTCGAAGGGCTCGACGGGGTGCGCAAGATGTCGAAGTCTTTCGACAACCACGTGGCGCTCACCGATCCGCCGCAGGAGATGTTCGGCAAGCTGATGTCGATCCCCGATGAGCTGATCGCCCGCTACGAGCTCCTCATCACCGACCTCGGCCCCGAGGACCACGAACGGGTGAGCGCCGGCCTCGCGGACGGGTCCATCCATCCCAACGCCGAGAAGCGCCGGCTGGCCCGGACCCTCGTGGACCGGTACCACGGAGCCGGAGCCGGCGAGGAGGCCGAGACCGCCTTCGACCGGGTCTTCAAGGAGCGCCGGGTGCCCGAGGACGTCCCCGAGATCCTCCTCGGCGACGATCTGTTCGACGCCGCAGGCGCCGCATGGGTCGTGAAGGTCCTCGTCGCGGCCGGGCTGGCCTCGTCGAACGGCGACGCGCGCCGGGCGATCGAGCAGGGGGGCATCAGGCTGGACGGGGAGCGGGTGGCCGATCCCGGTCTCGAGCTGACCCGAGAGCAGCTCCGGGGCAAGGTCCTGCAGAGGGGATCCCGCGCGTTCGCCCGGCTCACGTGATCCAGGTTGACGGGCAGGGGCAGGCTGCTACCATACGTCGGCGCGTTCCCCACCGCGTTCGACCAACATCGAACCTCGGTGGGTGTGGCGTGTCCGCTCGCACCTTGAGAACTGAACAGCGTGTGAAGCCAGTGACCTCGTCACGGACGGGGCACGTTCGCGTGCTCCATCCATGGCGACCGTACACATGAACCGCCCCGCAGTTCGGGGGCGGGTCGGGAAGGCCGCTCGGAGGTGCCTCTCCGGACGGCCGACCTCCACAAGATGGCGGATCCGGCCCTCGGGCCGGACGAGCGATCTCTACGGAGAGTTTGATCCTGGCTCAGGACGAACGCTGGCGGTGCGCCTAATACATGCAAGTCGAACGGTGAACGGGGCTTCGGCCCCGGGATCAGTGGCGAACGGGTGCGTAACACGTGGGCAACCTGCCCCAGACCCTGGGATAACCCCGGGAAACCGGAGCTAATACCGGATACTCCGGCCGAACCTCATGGCTCGGCCGGGAAAGGTCCGCCGGTCTGGGATGGGCCCGCGGCCTATCAGCTTGTTGGTGGGGTAACGGCCTACCAAGGCGACGACGGGTAGCTGGTCTGAGAGGACGACCAGCCACACTGGGACTGAGATACGGCCCAGACTCCTACGGGAGGCAGCAGTAGGGAATCTTGCGCAATGGGCGAAAGCCTGACGCAGCGACACCGCGTGAGGGATGAAGGCCCTCGGGTCGTAAACCTCTTTCGGCAGGGACGAAGCGATCGTGACGGTACCTGCAGAAGAAGCCTCGGCTAACTACGTGCCAGCAGCCGCGGTAAGACGTAGGAGGCGAGCGTTGTCCGGATTCATTGGGCGTAAAGAGCGCGTAGGCGGCTTGGTAAGTCGGATGTGAAAACCCGAGGCTCAACCTCGGGCGTGCACCCGATACTGCCCGGCTAGAGGTAGGTAGGGGAGATCGGAATTCCTGGTGTAGCGGTGAAATGCGCAGATATCAGGAGGAACACCGGTGGCGAAGGCGGATCTCTGGGCCTTACCTGACGCTCAGGCGCGAAAGCTAGGGGAGCGAACAGGATT
>DATHCP010000040.1:0-7158 GCA_035490535.1 Actinomycetota bacterium | reverse complement strand
GCTGCGCGAACGAGCTGTACGGCCCCGCGTCGGCGTAGCCCACCGAGCGGCCGAACACCATCCGGCCACCGGTGGCCTCAACCCGCTCGGAGAGCTCGTGGGCCAGGCGCGACTTGCCGATCCCGGTCGGCCCGAACACCGTCACGAGGTGCGGTTTGCGCTCCTCGACCACCCGGTCCCACAGCTCGCGAAGGCTCGCCAGCTCCCGGCCGCGCCCGACCATCGGCACCCGCGAGAACGTCCGCTCCCCGACCCCGACGAGCGGCCCGGTCGCGATCCAGGCGCGGATCGGCTCGGCCTTGCCCTTCGCGACGACCGGCTCGGCCTCCTCGTAGCCGATCGCGGTTCGCGTGGCCTGGTAGGTCTCCTCCCCCACGATCACGCCGTCGACCGGCGCGGCGCTCTGCAGGCGCGCGGCCGTGTTCACGACGTCCCCGGCGACCATCGCCTCGCCCAGGTTCGGGCGGGCCGAGAGCATCACGATCGCCTCGCCGGTGTTGACGGCGAACCGCGCCCGGAGGTCCAGCCCGGGCTCGGCCTCGTTCATCCTCGCGATGGCCTCCCGGACGGCGAGCGCCGCACGCACCGCCCGCTCGGGATCGTCGCCGAAGGTCACCGGTGCGCCGAAGACGCCCATCACGGCGTCCCCGACGAACTTCTCCACCACGCCGCCGTACCGCTCCACCTCTGCGCGGGCCCGCCCGTGGTAGCGCTCGAGGATCGCGCGCACGTCCTCGGGATCGAGACGTTCGGCGCGGGCGGTGGAGTCGACCAGGTCGACGAACAGCACCGTGACCACCCGCCGCTCCTCGGCCGACGGCGGGGGCGGAGCCAGCGGCGCGCCGCACGCCTGGCAGAAGCGGGCGCGCTCGGCGTTCTCCTCCCCGCAGGCGGGACAGACGATCACGGCGCAGAGCCTAGGACCTTCACGCCTCCGTGACCGGCGCCGCCAAACGCACGGCGAGCCCGTTCGCGACCGAGCCGGTGATCGTCCCCAGCTGTCGGACGCCGCCGTCGTCGCCGAAGACCATGTCGGTCGCCAGGCTGACCTGCTGCAGGTTCGTCACGCTCCGCGCGTAGCCCTCGGTCGCGTACACCTCCTCGCACGTGGCCTGCGGCAGCGCGATCTGCGACGTCGCGAGGCGGTCCTCCCCCGCGGCCGCCGACGCGAGGTCCCGGTACACCTCGAAGTGGATGTGGGGCCACCGCCCCGCGTAGCACGCCGGGAACACGCTCGTGAACGTGGCGACGCCGTCGTCGCCGGTCGGCTGCACGCCGCGGAGGTAGTTCCGGTCGGTCACCGTGTAGAGGGAGTAGCCCCCGTCGCGGTCGCAGTGCCACACGTACACCGCCGCGCCCGGGAGCGGCGCGCCGGTCGCGGCGTCCTCGATCGCGAGCCGGATCTCGAGCGGCACGCCGGCGGCGGTGCCGGTCATCCCGCCGAAGCTCGAGCGGATGTCGCGCCGGACGATGCCGCTCTGCGTCAGGACGTCGGGGCCGTTCGAGCCGTCGGCCGGATACGGCCCGGCGGTCTCCTCCGGGATCGTTTCATCCGTGCTCGCCGAGCCGTTCGTCGCCGCGCCCGAAGACGTGCTCGTGCTCGACAGGCCGCACGCGGCCAGGGCCGCACCCAGCACGGACGACCCCGCGAGCACCAGCACACGGCGTCGGTCGAGCAGCGTGCCGACGTCGAACGACAGCCCCTGGTCGAAGATCTCCTCGTCGGGGTTCGGCAGCGGCCGCCCCTCGAAGCTCGGTTCGGATCCCATCTCGCTCCCTCCCGCGTCGGCGGAACCGTAGCCGGGACGCCTGGGCGGGAGCTGGGAGGCCGCCGGGATCGTCCCGGGAGGTAAGGTCGAGGACCCGCACCAGCCCGATCGGAGGGAGCGACATGGGCGAGGACACGATGGTGGAGGTCCTGCAGAAGGCGATCGCGGATCACGGGATCCAGGACACGATCGAGGCGGCCGGCCAGTTCGAGCCGCGCGGTCACGTCGGGGCGATGTTCGCCGGCGGGATGGCCGGCGGCGAGATCGGCGGCCTGCTCGGCCAGACCGGCGACGCGATCGGCACCGTGGGCGGCGCGATCGCGGCCGGGCACGAGGCCGACCGGAACTCGGGCCTGCCGGCCGAGATGCTGCTCGGGGTCTCCTCCTCGGCGGTCTACGGGTTCGCCGGTCGCTCGCGCAGCCAGGAGCCCACGGAGCTCGTCTTCCAGGTGCCGCGGGAGGGCCTGACCGCGAAGGTGCACCAGCGCGTGAACGTCCGCGTCCTGGAGCTGATCCACGACGACGGCTCGCGGATCGAGCTCGAGGGGAACCGGATCCCGCTGACGCACTCGAAGGACGTGATCGAGGCGCTCACCGGATGAGCGATCCGACCGGCGAGCGCGAGGTCCCGCACGGCGTCTTCCTCGCGGCGGCGGCCCTGGCGTTCGCCGCCGGGATCGCGATCGCGTACCGCAGCGAACACGCGTACCGGCGGTGGTGGAAGGCCAACCACCCGTGGCGAGGTGCCAAGGAGGGCATGGCGCGGGCGAACGAGGGGTACCGCCGCCGCCGCGGCAACGCGACCGAGACGGCCGAGGTCCTCGGGGGCCTCGTGGCCGAGGTCGCCCACGCGCTCAACGAGGCGCAACGCCGCCGCGCCTAGACGCGGGCGAGTGGATCAGACGCCCTCGACGGCCTCGATCCGGCCGGAACGCACGGCGGCTCCGAAGGCTTCGAAGTCCCGCTCGTTCTGATCGGCGTAGCGCTCGGAGAACGACGCGATCGCGCGGTCGAACTTGTCGCTCGAGCCCAGATACGCGGCGATCGCGACGGCGTCGCCCGAGCGTGCGTGCGCCCGCGCGAGCGTCCACGCGCACACGCCGGCGTACAGCCCGAGCGCCTTCGTGTCCATCCACTCGGCCTCGAAGGACCCCTTCATGTCGCGCAGCTGCCGCCAGTAGTAGAAGCGCCCCTGCTCCAGGCCCTTCGTCCAGCCCAGGAAGATGTCGCTGACCGCCTGCATCATCCGCTGCCCCTGGACGACGCGCTCACCCGGGTTCTTGAAGCGGCTCTTCGGCAGGTGGTCCTCCAGCACCGAGGCGGTCGCCTCCTTCACCTGGAGGAACAGCGGATCCTGCTCGTCGCGGCCCTCGAGCAGCGCGATGAACGCGCGCGTGCCGACGCTGCCGACGCCGACGACCTTCCGAGCGGCGTCGACGATCCGGTACCGCTCGAGCAGCTTGCGGCGGTCGTGCTGCAGCGTCGAGCGGTACGCGCGGAACTGGTCGTGGATCACCGCATCGACCTGCTCGGCCGAGAGCCCCGAGAGGGCGGCGACGTCGCGGAGCGGGATCACGACCGGCGGCTGCGAGACGATCCGGTACTCGCCGTCGACCATCTCGGCCAACTTCGAGAGCGCCTGCAGGCTGTCGCGCGTGTGCGCCTTCGCGAACGTCGCGGCCGATCGGGCCTCCGCCTTCTCCACGACCTTCTTCGACATCCCTTCCTTGCGGGCCTTCTTCGCGGCCTGCCCGATCACGTTGCGCAGATCGTCCTCGCTCAGGTGGGCGTACCAGACGTCGAGCGTGCTCATCCCGGCGAAGCTCGCCATCGCCTCGCGATACGTACGCGCCGCGATGAGCGTGACGTCGCGCTGGTCGGCCTTCGGGAACGCGTTGTTGCGCGCCGCGATCGTGAAGCTCGCGGCCATCCGCTTGACGTCGTACTCGAACGGGCCGGGCAAGGTCTCGTCGAAGTCGTTCAGGTCGAACAGCAGGCGTCGCTCGGGTGAGGCGAACATGCCGAAGTTCGACAGGTGCGCGTCGCCGCAGAGCTGGACGAGGAGCCCGGCGGTCGGCGTCTCGGCCAGGTCGGCGGCCATGATCTTCGCCGCGCCCCGATAGAACGTGAACGGCGAGACCAGCATCCGTCCGTGCCGGACCGGCACCAGGTCGGCCTCACGCGTGCGGTCTTGCTCCTCGAGCAGCGCGACCGGATCGGCCCGGTCCGATGCGGCCTCCCAGGTCTTGTGGGTCGACAGCGGCGCCCGCGTCCGTGCCTCTTTGCCCGTCGTCCGCCGCTCCTGCACCGAGGGGTGCGGAACCACCTTCGGCGCCGGGCCGTCGGGCGGTGGAGGGGTGGCGCCTTGCACCGGCGCTGGCGCGCGCGGCTCTCGGGCCGTGGGTTCCGCCGCGGAGGGCTTCGCGGCCGTCGTCCGTTTCCGGGCGGCCGTGCGCTTGGCTGCCGGCTTCGCCGGCGGCGTGGACTTCGTAGGCTCCTCGGGCTCGCTCATCTCCTGCTCCCCATCGGCACGTCGGAGCCCCGGGTTCAGCCCGCGGCTCCCGCTCCGACCCCAGTGCCGAGCACCCGTGGCGCGGCAAAGCCTGCCACGGAACCGCCGGTTCCGCGAACCGGCGTCTGCGGGCGACCTCCTCAGACCGCGCCGGCCGCGGTGCGGTCGTGCACGAGGTACGCGGTGATCAGCGCCGCCGGGAAGAACAGCAGGCTGAACAGGAAGAACAGGAAGAAGCTGTGGCCCTTGCGGCCCGCGACCCGGGCGGGCCAGAACGCGATCGCCACCCAGATGATCACGGCCAACGTCCACCACAACCAGAAGCCGTTCGATGCGATCATCCCGTACCCCTTCCCGGTCCAGGCGCGTCCGCGCCGTGCCTCCTGCGCACCTTCCGGGCGACCGTATCGGCCGCGTGTCCAGCCCCTGGGGGCCTATCGACCCTCCGCCGCTGGGACGTACGTCACGTAGCGGAGCAGGGTGCGGAAGCCCATCGCGTCGTAGACCGGGAACCCCATCTCGCTCGACTGGAGCACGATCGTCCCGCAGCCCCACTCGAGCCCGGCCCGGACCGCCGCCCAGGTCGCCGCCGTGCCGACCCCGCGCCGGCGGGCGGCCTCACTGGTGCCGACCCCGTAGATCCCGGCCACGTCGCCGGTCCGGACCGCGATCGAGGTGCCGACCGGCTCGCCATGGAGGGCGACGGCGAACAGCCGAACCTCCGGATCGTCGACGAGCGTCGGCGGGAACAGGTCGAGGGCGGCCTGCGACGGCCGGCCACCTTCGGCGCCGATCCCGAGGAACGCCTCGAGGCCCGGCGCGTCCACCGCGGTGACGGCGATCCCGGGCGGCGCGGCGGGGACCGCGACCGGCGGATCCAGCACCATCGCCGGCTCGGCCCAGGTCTCCCGCACGAAGCCGCGCTCGAGGACTCCGGGCTCGAGGTCGCGTTCGAACCCCTCCTGGATCCACAGGGAGGAGGGAACGTCGTACGCGTCCAGCCAGGCGAGCGCCGCGTCCAGCTCCGCCGGCGTCACGGGGGCGGTCACGAGGCATCCGTTGAACAGCGGCAGCGGCGCGCCGGTGACGAACGCCATGATCCCCTCGGTCTCCCGGAGCGCGGCCCCGTCGACGTGCTCGACGAGCTTCCGGTAGGAACCGGCGTAGTTGCGGTTCGCCGCGTCGATCAGTCCACGTTCGTCCACCCGGCACCTCCCGGCTGCGGAGCGTATCGCCGCAGCGGCGGAAGGACGTGGCCGCCGAGCCGTGGAAGGATGGCCGGCACGGGAGGTGGCGCGGGTGCTGGGGAACCACATCGCGGGGAGCTGGGTCGAGAGCGATCAGGCGGTGCTCGACGTCAACCCCTCGGATCTGAACGACGTCGTCGGCGAGTACGCGGCGGCGACCGAGGCGCAGACCGACGACGCGATCGTGGCGGCGGCCGAGGCCGGTCCGGGATGGGCCTCGGCGACGCCGGGCGAGCGCGCGGTGTCGCTCGAGGCGATCGGCCTGGAGCTGCAGGCCCGGTCGGCCGAGCTGGGCGAGCTGCTGTCCCGCGAGGAGGGGAAGCCGCGGGCCGAGGGCGTCGGCGAGGTCCTGCGCGCCTCGCAGATCTTCCGGTTCTTCGCCGGGGAGGCGCTGCGGATCAAGGGCGAGCACCTCCGGAGCGTCCGTCCCGGCGTGGACGTCGACATCCTGCGCGAGCCCCTCGGCGTGGTCGGGCTGATCACGCCCTGGAACTTCCCGATCGCGATCCCCGCGTGGAAGATCGCGCCGGCGCTGGCGTACGGCTGCACGGTGGTGTTCAAGCCGGCGACACTGGTGCCGGCCTCCGCGTGGGCGCTGGTCGAGATCGCGAGCCGTTCCCTGCCGCCCGGCGTGCTGAACCTGGTGGCCGGCTCCGGGAGCGTCGTCGGCGAACGGATCCTCGCCGACCCCCGCGTGCGCGGCGTCTCGTTCACGGGCTCGCAGGCGGTGGGGATCGGGGTGGCGCGTGCGATGGCGGCGCGCTTCGGCAAGTACCAGCTGGAGA
The DNA here is from genome assembly GCA_035490535.1 of Actinomycetota bacterium. Taxonomy (GTDB): domain Bacteria; phylum Actinomycetota; class UBA4738; order UBA4738; family HRBIN12; genus AC-51. Next base: position 845 of record DATHCP010000040.1, on the reverse strand, counting down.
TGGGCGGCAAGAACCCGCTCGTGATCCTCGACGACGCCGACCTCGAGGTCGCCGTCGACTGCGCGGTCCAGGGCGCGTTCTTCCAGACCGGCCAGCGGTGCACCGCGAGCAGCCGGCTGATCGCGACCGCCGGGATCCACGACGCGTTCGTGGACGCGACGGTCGAGCGGATGCGATCGCTGCGGGTCGGGCATGCCCTAGCGGAAGGCACCGAGATCGGCCCGGTCGTCTCCCTCGACCAGCTCTCGCAGGACGTCGACTACCTCACGATCGGCGAGGCGGAGGGCGCCCGCACCGCGTTCGGCGGCGAGCGCCTGGAACGCGACACGCCCGGTCACTACCTGCAGCCCGCGCTGCTCGTGGACACCACGAACGACATGCGCGTGAACCGCGAGGAGATCTTCGGGCCGGTCGCCACGGTGCAGCGGGCCGAGGACGCCGGGCACGCGCTGGCGCTCGCGAACGCGACCGAGTTCGGGCTGTCGGCCGGCGTGGTCACGACCTCGCTCAAGCACGCCGCGATGTTCCGCGATGGGCTGCAAGCCGGCCTCGTGATGGTGAACCTGCCCACCGCCGGGGTGGACTTCCACGTCCCGTTCGGCGGCACGAAGGGCAGCTCGAGCGGATCCCGTGAGCAGGGGTCCTACGCGATCGAGTTCTACACGACGGTCAAGACGGCCTACGTACGACCCTGAGCGCACCGGGCCGCACGGGCCACGGCCCGGTGCGCGGGCGGATCGGCCCTCAGGCGAGCGCCGTCTTCCGGCGCTCGACGCCGAGCAGCGTCGTGGCGCGAACGGCCACCCACACGCCGGCGAGCCCCACGAGCCCGTACACGACGCGGG
>DATHCP010000039.1:0-10015 GCA_035490535.1 Actinomycetota bacterium | reverse complement strand
GAGCCGAGCGAACCCCTCGCCGAACCCGCTAGAGGCGCCGGTTATCAGCGCGGTCGGTCTCACGAGCTCAGGATGTCACGCCGGCTGATCGTGGTCGGCCCACTCGTCGGCCAAGGCGCGATCGACCTTGGTGTGAAGGGTGGCCGGTGGCTCGAGGTCGGTCGGACGCTGGCGCTCGGTCCACCCGGGCCACAGGCGGCGCGCGGTGCCGAGGCGCACGCGGCCGCCGAGGTGCATCGAGCGCCAGACGCCGCGGTAGCCGGGCAGCACGCCGGTCGCGATCAGGATGTGGCCGAGCAGCACCGGCGTGATCGCGATCGCGGTCCATTTGTGCACCTTCGCGAGGACCGCGAACAGGTGCCCGCCGTGCAACGTGGCCAGGCCGATGCCGGTGCCGATCAGGATCAGCAGGCCGGCCGCGATCACGACGTTCGCGATGCGCTGGCCGGGATCGAACTCGCCCTCGTGCCGCGCGAAGCGGCCGGTGAACGCGGCGCGGGGCCAGCGCAGGAGCCAGCGGCCGTCGCCGCGATCGCGGCGGAACGTCTCGCGGAGGGCGCCCGGGATCCCCCGGGCGCCCAGGGCGAGGCCGGCGAGGGTCGCACCGGCGAGCGCCCACCCCAGGAGCCGATGGAGGTGGGCGTCGGACATGCCGGCCAGGCGGGCGAGCGGGCTCTGCTGGCCCTCGCGGCCGACGATCAGCCACCAGCCCGTGGCCATCAGCGGCAGGACCGTCAGGTAGACGGCCGCGTGGAACCAGCGGCCCACCCGCCCGTGGCGGCGGATCGGCTCAGTAGCCGGACCCACCGGCCATGCCTCCGGCCGTCGTGGCCGGCGTCGGCGAGGTGGCCGCGCCGCCGGTGACGGTGAAGGTGATCGTGTCCTTGGGTCCCGCGTCGGAGTGATCCGCGTTCCGCAGCGAGGCCGTCATCGTGTGGGTGCCTGGCGCCAGGCCGGTGACCGACACCGTGTTCGCGTACGCCAGCTGGTACGTCACGTCGCAGCTCGCGCCGTCGAAGCACAGGTGCACGTGATGGTCGCCGGTGCTCGGATCGCCGATCGGAACGCTCGCCGACAGCTGGACCGTCAGCGGCTCCCCCACCTTGGCGTTGGGCTTGGGCGAGTCGATCTTCACCCACAGGCCCGAGTTCGAGCCGGCCGCCGCGGACGCCGTTGAGTTGGAACAGGCCGAGGCGAGGAGCCCGATCGCGAACACGATCGCGAGGAACCCCGCCCCCTTCAGATGTGATGCACGCATCGTCCGTTCCTTTCCGTTCGTGGACGCCGGGTACTACCGGACGGCGGCGCGGAGCGGATCGGTCGCGGGCTGTGATGAACGACACGCATGAAGTTGGCGCCGGGAAGATCCGGACGGGTGTCCCGCCGGTAGTACCTCCTGTGCGTACGACCGGACCGACCGTGGCCGCGCTCTCCCCGGAGTCGCTGCTGGCCGGCCTGGCCGCCGGGGACGAATCGGCCGCCGACGCGTTCATCGCGACGTTCGAGGCTCGCGTGTACGGACTGACCTCCTCGATCCTGCGGGACCGCGTGGCGGCCGAAGAGGCGGCGCAGGAGACGTTCGTGCGGGCCTGGCGACACGCGGCGACCTTCGATCCACGGCGGGGCAGCGTGGCCGGCTGGCTCCTCACGATCGCCCGCAACGTCTCGATCGACATGCTGCCCCGGCGGGCCGTCCCGGCCGACCCCGTCGAGCTGGCGCGGATGCTGGACGCCACCCCGTCTCCCGCGGACGGCGCCCAGGACGCGCCGGTGTCGGACGAGGTCCGGGCGGCGCTGGAGGACCTGCCCGTCGAGCAGCGGCGGCCGCTGGTCCTCGCGGTGTTCTACGGCTTCCCGATGCGGGAGATCGCGCGGATCGAGAACGTGCCCGTCGGGACGGTCAAGTCGCGGGTCCGCGCCGCCCTCACGAAACTGCGGTCCCGGATGGAGGTCGGCGATGCGTGGTGACGTGAGCTGCGATGACGTCCGCGACCTGGCGCCCGAGCTGGCGCTCGGCGTCGCCGACGGGCACGAGCGCGAGCCTGCCCTGCGGCACCTGGCCTCGTGCCCGGCGTGCAGCGCGACGGTCGCCGGCTACGCGGCCACGGCCGACCGGCTGTTGCTGCTGGCGCCGTCGATCCCACCGCCGGCCGGCTTCCGCGCCCGGACGCGCTCCCTGATGGTCGAGCCTCCGGCTCGGCTGGCGCCGGCGCGACGCGGACCGTCGACCCGGTGGCAGGCGCCGGCGCGGTGGCTTGCGGTCGCCGCGGCGATCATCGTCGCGGTCGCGATCGGGGCGGGCACGACCGCTCGGATCACGTCGCAGGACCGCGCGCTGGGCCGGAGCTACCGTTCGATCCTCTCGCAAGGCAACGGGGCGTTCTTCGCGGTCGCGCCGCTGCAGGGCCCGGCCGGCCGCGCCGGCACGGTCTGGGGCTACCAGGGCAGCCCGTCGTGGGTCTTCGCGAGCTTCGCGCCCGGCATGCCCTCCGGGACCTACCGGGCGTCGGTCGGCACGGCCGACGGGCGGACGCTCCCGCTCGGGGACGTGTGGATCGGGGCGTCGCAACCCAGTTGGAGCGCGTCCCTGCCGGTCGCGCTGTCCGAGGTGCGGACGATCCGGTTCACGGCGCCGGACGGATCCGCGTTCGTCGCGTCCGTGGATCCGGTCAGCCCCTGGGGAACGTGAAGCGTCGGTAGCATCGGGGCGTGGACGGCACGAAGCGCCGGGCCGGGAGCTGGTTCGACCGGCGCGCGGCGAGCTACGAGGGAGGCTTCACGTCCCGGTGGCGCGACCCGTTGCAGCAGGCGTCGTTCGACGCGTTGGAGCTCTCAGCGGACGACCGCCTGCTCGACGTCGGGTGCGGCACGGGATGGGCCTCGCGGACGGCCGCCGACATCGCGGGATCCGTGGTCGGCATCGACCTCTCGCCGGGGATGATCGCCGAGGCGCGCGGTCTGGCGGCCGGCGTTCCCAGCGTCGGGTTCGCGATCGCCGACGCGGAGGACCTGCCGTTCGCCGACGGGACCTTCACCGCGGTCCTGTGCACGAACGCGTTCCATCACTATCCGCAGCCGGAGCGCGCGATCAGGGAGATGACGCGCGTGCTCGCGACCGGCGGGCGCCTGGTGCTGGGCGACGCGTGTTCGGATCGATGGGCCGCACGGATCGCGGACTCCTTCCTCCGGCGGTTCGAGCCGGGACACGTGCGGCTCTACCGCTCGGCCGAGCTGGGATCGTTCGCACAGGGCGCAGATCTCTCGAAGGTGCAGCTGCGGCGGGTCTCCGGCGGCGGGATGGCGATCGTCCGCGGGGTCCGGGCCGCGTAGCTAGGCGAGCTCCTCGGCGAAGACCCGCTCCATCGCCCGGCGGGCGCGCCGCGTGATCCGCAGGTAGTCGTCGATCAGCGACTGGCGCGGGTACTCCTCGTAGCCGAGGCGCCGGGCGAGCGCGGTCTGCTCCTCCGGCGCGGCCGGGACCAGCTCGGCGTGCACGCGGCGGTCCACCTCCAGCGCGCACTTCACGTCGTTCAGGAACACGAACGCCTCGCCGAGGTCGCGCGCGACCGTCTGCTCCATCAGCCGCTCCTCGGCCAGCAGCTCGATCGCCTCGAGCGTCCGTGCGGTGCGGACGCGCGGCAGCGCGCCGCCGTGGCGCAGCAACAGCGTCTCCACCGTGAATTGCACGTCGGCCAGCGAGCCGTAGCCCAGCTTGAAGTGGAACTTCGTGGCCTCGGGCGGGCGGACGCGCTCGCGCTCGATCCGCTCGCGCATCCGGCGGATCTGCACGACCTCGTCGATCGTGATCCCGTCGGGCCGGTAGGCCAGGTCGCGCGCGGCCAGCTCGAAGCGCCGGCCGAGCTGCTCGTCGCCGGCCACCGCGCGCACCCGCAGCAGCGCCTGCGCCTCCCAGAGCTCGGCGTAGCGCTCCCAGTAGTCGAGGAACCCGGCCAGCGATCGCGCGAGCGGACCGTTTCGGCCCTCGGGGCGCAGATCGGCGTCGATCTCCCAGCCGGCGTCGCGCACCCGCTGCATCACCCGCTCGGACGCCTCGACCGCGAGCGCCTGGTCGGCCGGGCCCTCGCCGTCGTAGACGAACACGACGTCGAGGTCGCTCGCGAAGCTGAGCTCGCGCGCGCCGAGCTTGCCCATCCCGATCACCGACAGCGGGAGCTCCGGCGCGGCCTCGTCGACCGCCTCTCGGAGGATCCGGTCGGCCACCGCGGTGATCGCGTCGCCGGTCTCGCGCGGCGACAGCTCGCGACCGGCGTACCGCCCGACCACGCGCACGAGGTCGGCGGCGGCGTCGTCGGCGTGGACCGCGGCGTCGGCCAGCACGCGGATCCGTTCCGGGTCGCGCACCAGCAGGTCCGTGGCGAACCGGCTCGCGCCGACGACGTGGGCCAGACGCCGCGCGGCCGCGGGATCGGTCGCCAGCACGTCGGCGGGGCCGGGGCGCTCACCGACGGTCTCGCCGACCCGCTCCAGCCGGACCAGCGCGGCGTCGGGATCGGCCGCGAGCGCGAGCGCCGGCGCCATCACGACGAACTCGTTCGCCATCACCTTGCCGAACCGCGTCGCGGGATCGACGACGCGCGCGAGCACCTCGTAGGAACGCGACGGCTGCGCGAAGCCCAGGCCCTGCAGGAGCTCCTCGGTGGCGGCCCGGTCGGTGCCGGGACGCGGCACGGCCGGTCCTGCGAACGCCTCCAGCAACGGCCGGTAGAACAGCCGCTCGTGGATCGAGCGGACCAGGCCGGTCGTGCGGTCGTACTCGGCCTGCAGCGCCGCGGCGTCGGCCAGGCCCAGCGACCGCGCGAGCGTGGTGCGGTCGTGCCGGTCGGTCGGCAGGTCGTGGGTCTGGACGTCGCGCACGATCTGCAGGCGGTGCTCGAGCCGCCGAAGGAACCGGTAGGCGTCGGCCAGCTGGTCGGCGTCGGAGCCGGCCACGTAGCCCTCGTCGACCAGGGCGGCCAGCGCGCGCAGCGTGTTCGGCTCGCGCAGCGACGGATCGCGCCTGCCGTGCACGAGCTGCAGGAGCTGGACCGCGAACTCGACGTCACGGATCCCGCCGCGGCCGCGCTTGACCTCGGTGAACTCCTTGCCGCGCTGGCGCATGTACTCCTCCAGGCGGACCTTCGTGCGCCGGACGTCGTCGATCGCGTCGGGCTCGAGGTGCGCCGGATACACGAACGCCCGCACGCCCTCGACGAACGTGGCGCCGAGCGCCGGGTCGCCGGCGGCGGCGCGCGCCTTCAGCATCGCCTGGCGCTCCCACGTCGCCGAGCCGCGCTCGTAGTAGGCGAGCGTCGCCTCCAGCGACCGCGAGAGCGCGCCGGCGCGACCGCCGGGACGCAGCGCCGCGTCCACCTTCAGCGCCACGCCGTCGGCGGTGGGGTCGGACAGCAGATGGATCAGCTCGGCGGCGACCCGCTCGGCCGCGTCCTGCGGATCGGGGCCGGCGTCGCGGTGCACGAACAGCAGGTCGATGTCGGAGGCGTAGTTCAGCTCCAGCGCGCCCCACTTGCCGAGCGCGATCACCGCCAGGTCCGGCGCGCCGGGCGTCGTGGCGATCGCCGCGGCCACGCAGGCGTCGGCCACGTCGCTGACCTCGCGCACGACCTCCTCGAGCGGCGCGCCGTCCAGGTCGCGCGCGGCGATCCGGAGCATCGCGCGGCGCCGGAAGCGACGGAGTCCGGCGGCGGGACCGAGGCGCCCGACGTCGACGGCGACCTCCGCGTCCAGGGCGGCTCGGTCGCGCGCCGACAGGTCGCCGAGCGCCGCGCACTCCTCCGGGTGCCGCACCAGGACGTCGGCGGCGGCGCTCGAGAAGCCGAGCAACCGGGCGGCCTCGGGCAGCGCCGACGCCGGGATCCTGCCGCCGGCCTCGCGCACTCGCTCGAGCGCGACGGCGGCGAGGGCGGGATCCGGAGCGTCGGCCAGGGCCGCCGCCGGCGCCGCCCGATCGGTCACCGGCGCCGCCGTTCGATCGCCTCCGAGACCACGAACATCGGCACGGCGACGCCGAATGCCAGGAACCCCCCGCCCACCACGGCGCTCCGGAACGCGCCGGGATCGCGCGCGAGCGCGACGTGGAAGACCAGCACGATCGCCAGGAGCATCGCGTAGCCGCTCAGCACCGTGAGCGCCAGATAGCGCCAGAACGCGCTCCACGGCACGTCGGGCGGCGGCGGCGCGTCGCGGGCGGGCGCCGGATGCCGAACGGCGTAGCGGAGGATCACGCAGAACAGGACGAACGCGGTCACCAACGGCGGCACGATCCGCCGGGCGATGTCGCTCGCCTCCGCGTGCGCCGTCATCCGTTCCGCAGGAAGAACGTCCAGCCCCGCCAGAACAGGTGCCAGCCGAGCCACAGCCACAGCCCGAAGATCAGCGCGCGACCCCAGGCCGGCCGCATCGCGGCCCGGAAGATGTCCGACATCGTGGGCCACGTCGGGCCGTAGACCAGCGACAGCCCCTGCCACAGGAGGAACACCGCGACGATGACCACCCATCCGACGATCGCGACCGTCCGCATCCCGCCTCCTCGCTGCGAGGGATGCCGCGAGCCTACGGTCCCGCGGGCGGCATCCCCAGCGTCTCGACCAACGTTCGTCCCGCGGCGCCGTCGGGTCCGCTGACCACGACCGCCGCGGCCGGGGCGATCTCCCGGACGAACGCGGCGTGGGCTTCGCTCGGCGCCAGCACCACGCGCGCCGACCGGATCGCGTCGGCCTCCACGCGGCGCACGTCCGGACCGCGCCCCGCCGACGGGCCGGCCAGGTCGACGAGGACGGTCGCCTGCGGCTGCGTCTGGGCCACCGTCTCCCGGAAGCGCGCCGCGGCCGACGGCCCTCCGAAGAGCACCGCGGTCGCGTGCCCGGCCCGCTCGGCGAACCATGCGGTATCGGCCTCGGGGGCGACCTCGACGCCGGCCCGCAGCAAAGCGTCGACGTCGGCCGCCTCGGCGCCGGGACCCACGGCGACCGTCACGCGGGCGTCCGGACGTTCGGCGAGCGCGGCGACCAGCGCGGCCGTCCCCGGACCGTCGAGCGGGAGCCGCTCCGCCAGGACCAGGACGCGGAACCGGGCCGGCCAGTCCCGGGCGTGCACGAGCCGGTGCGGATGCTCCTCCCACGGCTCCAGGTCCGGTCGCCCGACCAGGTCGGCGGCCCGCCGTCCGACGAAGATCGGGCGGTTCGCCTCCGAGCGGGCCCGCGCCTCCTCCTTCGACAGCGACGCGCCCAGGCCGTGCTGGACGTCCGAGGCCGGCACGTAGACGGTGCGCAGGGCCCGGGCACGCAGCTCCAGGCACAGCTCGACGTCCTCGTAGTAGCCCAGGCCGTACGCGTCGGCGAACCCGCCGACGGACCGGAACGCCTCGGTCCGCACCACCATGCACGCGGCCGAGCCGAAATCGACGACGCGCGGGAAGCGCACCTCGGGCGCGTCGGCCGCGAGTCCGCGCCCGATCGGCACGGTCACGCCGTCGGCGCCGACCGTCGAGCCGGCCTCGAGCACCGAGCCGTCGATCGCCAGGTACCGGGGCAGCGCCACGCCGACGCCGGGGTCGTCCATCGCCGCCAGGAGCGGCGGGAGCCAGCCCTCCTGCACGAGCGCGTCGCTGTTGAGGATGCACAGGAAGGGCGCCCGGGCGCGCTCGGCGACGCGATTGATCGCGCGGCCGAACCCCTCGTTCGTCGGGTTGCGGATCAGCGCGATCCCCTCCACCTCGGTGGCGAGCCGGTCCCCGGCGTCGTCGGGCGAGTCGTTGTCGACCACGACGACCTCGTAGGGGGCCGGGGTCCGTTCGCAGAGCGCCGTGAGCGCGCGCTCCACCCAGTCCCATCGGCCGTAGACCGCCATCGCGACCGTGACCGTCGGGGCGTCGACCGCGGGGAACGAGATCACGCCGAGCTCCGGCGGCGTCGGAGCGCGCGGCCGGGGGGCGACGCGAGCAGCCAGTCCCGGAAGCGGACGTGCTCGAGGCGGTCGCGGAGCGCCTGCGCGTCGGCGTCGAGCTCCGCGATCCGGCGATCACGGTCGTGGTTGCCGGCGTCGAGTTCCAGGTTCCAGTCCTCGATCTGCTTCGTGCGCGCGAGCACGTCGGCGACCTCGGCCTCGCGGAGCAGACGGCGATCGCGCTCGTCCGCGAACAGCGACTGCGCGACGATCGCGCGACGATCGCCGTCGGGCAAGAGGCGGACGTTCGCCGCGTCGTCGCTCACCGGGGCCGGCGCGACCGCGTGGACCGGCGCCGAGGTGGCCAGCGCCGCCAGCCGGTCGAACGCCGCGTCGGCCGCGTGCTCGAGCTCCGCCAGCCGCGGCGCGAGCGACCCGCGCTCCCGCGCCGCCCGGAACGCGTCGGCGATCCCGGCCGCGTCGGTCACCACGCGCTCCTCGGCGCCCAGCATGGCCGCGACGCCGCGCCGCTTCGCCAGCTCGACCAAGTCGAGCATCAGCCACGTCTTGTCGAACGCCGCGGCGACGATGCCGCCGTGCAACGAGCTGCCCAGGTAGGCCTGGCACGAGGCGAGCGCGGCGATCAGGTCGTCGGCGCCGGCCGACGCCGGCAGCCGCCGCGCTCCGGGCAGGCGCTCGGCGAGCGCGTCGGCGAACTCGTCGTCGCCGTGCAGCGGCCCGGTCTCCACCAGCACGGGCTCCACGTCGTGCTCCGTGACGATCGCGGTGACCTGCTCGGCGATCGCGTCGACCGAGCGCAGCAACGGCTGGGTCCCCTGCACCAGCAGGGCCGGACGCCCCCGCGGGAACGCGTCGGCGGCGCGGAGGGCATGGATCCGCTCCGCGATCTCCTCGGGCGCCAGCAGCCTCGGCGTCAGGAACGCCGGATCGGGCACGATCTCGATGTCGGCCTCGACCCCGGCCTCGCGCAGCCGCTCCGCCGAGCCCTCGTCCCGCACGCTCACGTACTCGAACCGCCCGACCGCGTCGCGGAGGAGCTCCTCCATCCCGGCGTCGGGCGGCTCCGGGACGCCGACCGCGAGCCACGCCGTCAGCACCCCGTGGTCGACGAGTCCCTCGCAGAAGAACCGGTGCGTGTGCCGCCGGCGGAGGTCTTCCGGCTCCAACCCGTAGTGGTCGGCCAGGCCCGCATCGCGGCCATGGATGATGTCGCCTCCGCCGATCGCCACGACGTCGAGTTGCGCCGCCAGCTCCGCCAGCCGCGCCGGGCTCCAGGTTCCGAGCGGCGCCGCCGGCGTCGCCTCCAGCCCGTCCTCGAACCGGTTGTGCCCGACGGTCCCGATCGGCCCGAACGGGAGCACCTCGATGCCGGGGACCCGGCGCGTGAGCTCCCGGCGCACGATCCGCGGATACAGCATGTCCCCGAAGTTCTCGAGGTCGAAGGTCCCCCACAGGCCGAACCGCACCGCGTGAGCCTAGGGCAGAGTTCACGCCGATGTAACCGGCGGCCCCGGGGCCACGGCTACCCTCACCGCATGCTGAGCGCCGAAGCGGAGTACGTGCTGCGCACGGTCGAGGAACGCGGAATCCGGTTCGTCCGCCTGTGGTTCACCGACGTCCTGGGGTTCCTGAAGGCGTTCACGATCACCTCGCAAGAGCTCGAGGGCGCGTTCGCCGACGGCATGGGGTTCGACGGGTCCTCGATCGAGGGGTTCAGCCGGATCCAGGAGTCGGACATGGTCGCGATCCCCGACGCGTCCACCTTCCAGCTGATCCCCTGGAAGACCGAGCAGCCGGTGGCCCGGATGTTCTGCGACATCGTGCAGCCCGACGGCACCCCATTCGATGGCGATCCGCGCGGCGTCCTGAAGCGCCAGGTCCAGCGCGCCGCCGACCTGGGCTTCACGTTCTACGTGGGCCCGGAGCTCGAGTACTTCTACTTCCGCTCGCTGGAGGACCCCGCGTTCCTCGACCAGGGCGGGTACTTCGACGAGACGCCGCTGGACGTCGCCACCGACTACCGCAAGCGGACCGTGCAGTACCTGGAGTCGATGGGGATCCCGGTCGAGTACGTGCACCACGAGGTCGCGCC
>DATHCP010000038.1:0-3121 GCA_035490535.1 Actinomycetota bacterium | reverse complement strand
CGCGCCCCATTCGCGGGCCAGCTCCTGGGCGCGCTCGCGCTGCCGCGGTCCCGTGAGCAAGCCGGCCAGGATGTCGGCCAGGAGCTGGTGGTCGCGGCCCTCGCGCGGCTCGGCGTCCACCGCCACGTACAGCGTCTGGGGACGGCCGACGCCGGAGGCGCGTCGCTGCTCCGTGGCGACGAGGCCCACCTCCTCGAGCCGGCGGAGGTGCGGCCGGAGGGTGTTCGGGTGCAGGGACAGGCGGGTGGCGAGCTCACGGATCGCGACGGGCCGTCCCGACAGTCGCAGGTACCGGTAGAGCCGGTACCTGGTGTCGTCGGCGAGCGCCTTGTGGACCTCGATCGGCAGCGGCTCCGGCATCGGTTCGGCTCCGTCGTAGACTGATTAACACGGTCGACACCGTGGGAATCGGTGTCGATCGGTCCGAATCGTACGGGACGGAGGCGCACCGCATGCTCACCGAGGAACGGATCCGCGAGGCGCTGCGCACCGTCAAGGACCCGGAGATCGGCCGGCCGATCGAGGACATCGGGATGCTCCGGGCGATCGAGGTCGACGGCGGCCTCGTCCGCGTCCACGTCCTGCTGACGATCGAGGGCTGCCCGCTGCGCGACCGGATCACCACCGATGTGACCGCGGCCGTGCAACCGCTCGAGGGCGTGGAGCGCGTCGAGGTCACGCTCACCCCGATGAGCGAGACCGAGCGCGCCGCCCTCGTGGGCCAGCTCCGCGGCGGCGCGCCGCAGGGCGCGGCCCGGATCGCGTTCCCACCCCGAACCGCGCTGATCGCGATCGCCTCCGGCAAGGGCGGGGTCGGCAAGTCCAGCGTGACGGTGAACCTCGCGTGCGCGCTCGCGGCCGAGGGCGCCGCGGTCGGGATCCTCGACGCCGACGTCTGGGGATTCAGCGTGCCGCGGATGCTCGGCGTCGAAGGCAAGCCGGTCGGCTTCAACGACATGATCCTGCCGCTCGAGGCGCACGGCGTGAAGGTGATCTCGATGGGGTTCTTCGTGCCGGAGGAGACCCCGGTGATCTGGCGGGGCCCGATGCTGCACAAGGCGATCGAGCAGTTCCTCGGGGACGTCTACTGGGGAGACCTCGACTACCTGCTCTGCGACCTGCCGCCCGGCACCGGCGACGTGTCGATCTCGCTCGCGTCGTTCATCCCCGGCGCCTCGATGGTCGTCGTGACCACGCCCCAGGAGGCCGCGCGCAAGGTCGCGGAGCGCGCCGGCAAGATGGCGGAGCGGACGAACCTGCGCCCGATCGGCGTGATCGAGAACATGTCGTTCTACGTCTGCCCCCACTGCGGACAGCGCGAGGCGCTGTTCGGCGAGGGCGGCGGCGCCGAGGCCTCGGCGACCCTGAACGTGCCGCTGCTGGCCCAGGTGCCCCTGGAGCCCGCGCTGCGCGAGGGAGCCGACGTGGGCGCGCCGATCGTGCTGCGCGCCCCGGAGGCGCCGGCGTCGTTGGCGCTCCGCGAGGCCGCCGCGGCGATCCGCACCGCGACGAAGTCGCGGATCGGCAAGCCGCTCACGGTGATGGCCCGGTGACCTCGGGCTCCGAGGTCCTGCGCGCGATCTTCGACCATCACGTCTGGGCGACGCTCACGCTGCTCGGGTCGCTCGAGGCCCTCGACGAGGAGCACCTGAGCGCGACGATCGGCGGCACCTACGGCTCGATGCCGCAGACGATGACCCACCTGGTCGACGCCGACGGCCGGTACCTGCGGCGCTTCGACGCCCCCAGCCTGCCCTCCGAGCCGGGCCACGGCGTCTCGCCGTTGCCCGAGCTCGCCCGCCGGATGCGCGAGCACGCGACGAAGTGGACCGCGACCCTCGACCGGCTCGAGGCCGGAACGCTGGACTCGCAGGTCCGCGACCACGCCGAGTACCCCGACACGGATCACGCCGAGGGCATGCTGCTGGTCCAGGCGATCCAGCACGGCGAGGAGCATCGCCAACAGGTGTGCTCGACGCTCGGCGCGCTCGGCCTCGACGTGCCCGACCTCAGCGGCTGGGACTACTGGATCGCGGTCGGCAGGGCCACGACCGTCTAGGTCGCTCCTGGCTCCGCGGTCACCGGTTCTTCCTCGGGGGGCGCGATCCGCTCGGACCGTCCCGGCGTCGTCGGCCCCGGCCGCTTCGAGATCGCGAGATACCCCCAGACCGCGGCGCTCACGAGCACGACCGTCAGCGCGGTCCACTGCGAGCCGGTCAGCGGTCCGAAGCGCTTGTCGATCCGCAGGAAGTCCTCCAGCAGCCGGCAGCAGCCGTAGTAGATCGTGAACAGCAAGGTGGCCAGGCCCTCGCGACGCGGGCTCGCGATGAACCACCACAGGATCGCGAACAGGACCCAGGCGAGCAGCATGTCGTACATCGCCGTCTGGTGGACCCCGACCCCTTGCCCGATCGTCTCGACCCCGTTCTGGAGGGTCGCGCTCCCCCGCCGGATGATCTCGAGGTGCCCGCCCTGCAGCTCCGCGGAGCAGATCCGCCCGTCGCAGCCGAACGGCGGCGCCAGCGTGCCGCCCTCGTACTTCCAGGCGAGGAGCCACGAGGTCGGCTTGCCGAGGTGATCGCCGATGATCAGGTCGCCGATCCGGCCGACGGCGATGCCGAGAGCGAGCGGCGCCGCCAGCGCGTCGGCCACCTGGAAGAACCGCAGGCCGTAGCGGCGGATGTTGATCGCGTTCGCGATCGTGGCGCCGGCGATCCCGCCCAGCAGGGAGATCCCGCCCTTCCAGATCAGCAACCACTGCACCGGCGAGGAGAACTCCGAGACGTGCGCGATCACGTAGCCGACGCGCGCGCCGACGATCGCGCCGATCAGCGACCAGAACACGACCGAGTTGATCGCGTCCTGCGAGATGCCGCGACGGGTCGCGAGCTTCCCGAACAGCCACGCGCCGATCAGGAACCCGATCGCGATGAACAGCCCGTGCGGCGAGATCGCGAACGTGTTCCCGATGCGGAACCGGTCGATCACGGGCCAGCCGACGGCGCCGAGGAGGGCGGGCATCGGGCCGAGCGTAGCAGCGGCTCCGGTTCCGGCCGGGCCGCTCAGGAGCGCGGCCAGATCCGCGCGACCGCGCGGCCGAGCAGCAGCCCGCTGGTGACGT
>DATHCP010000037.1:0-15667 GCA_035490535.1 Actinomycetota bacterium | reverse complement strand
TCGAGCGCAACATCCACGACGGCGCCCAACAGCAGCTGGTGGCGCTCGCGGTCCAGCTCAAGCTCGCCGAGCAACTGGTGGGGCGCGATCCGGACAAGGAGCGGGAGCTGCTCGCGAAGCTCGGCTCGCAGGCGAACGGCGCGCTGGAGGACCTCCGGGACCTGGCGCGCGGGATCTATCCGCCGCTGCTCGCCGACCAGGGCCTGCGCGCCGCACTGGAGGCTCAGGCCCGGAAGGCGGCGCTGCCGGTGCGCGTGGAGGGCGATGGGGTCGGGCGGTTCGCCCAGGACGTCGAGGCGACCGTCTACTTCTGCACGCTGGAGGCGCTGAACAACGTGGCGAAGTACGCGGAGGCCACCTCCGCCACCGTCCGGCTCTCGAACGGCTCCGGAGCGCTCCGGTTCGAGGTCGCCGACGACGGGCGCGGCTTCGATCCCGGCGCGACCGGCTACGGCACCGGGTTGCAGGGGATGGCCGACCGGCTCGCCGTGCTCGGGGGTTCGATCGACGTCCGATCCACCCCGGGGTCCGGCACGACCGTGACCGGCTCCGTCCCGGTCGGCGAGAGCTCCGGATGAGCCGGCGTACCGCGGCCGTGGTGGCATGGGGGTCGCTCGGGGGGTCGGCGCTGCTCGTCGTGCTCGCGATCGTCGTCACGGCGAGCAACGGCCCCGTCCCCCCGTCCTCGACCTCTGCGCCCGACCTCACGCTGAGCGTTCCGGCCACCGTGGCGTTCGGGTTCATCCTGCTCACGTACGCCGGCGTTGGCGCGCTGATCATGCTTCGCCGTCCGGACAACGGCGTCGGGTGGCTCTTCTGCGCGAACGGGGTCCTGCTGGCGTTCTTCAACCTCGCCGGCGCGCTCGAGGGCCACGGGCTGGTGACCAACCCCGGTTCCGTGGCGGGCGCGGCGTGGTTCGGGCTCCTGAGCGACGCGCTCTGGGTGCCCTTCATCGCGGCGACGACCGTGTTCCTGTTCCTGTTCTTCCCCGAGGGCCGGCCCGTCGGACGGGGACGGCGGGTCGCGGCCACCGTCGCCGCCGTGGCGGTCGCCACCGCGACGGTCGGTGGCCTGCTCGAGTCCCACCTCTACGGCCTGAACGTGGCCAACCCCCTGTGGCCATCCGTGCCGCGGCACCTGGACGACGTGCTGATCCTGCCCGGGTTCATCGCGCTGCTCGGCGCGCTCCTGTGGTCGATGGGGAACCTGGTTCGGCGCCTCCGGCGGGCGACCGGGGACGAACGCCTGCAGCTGCGCTGGTTCGCGTGGGCGGCGGGACTCGTGCTGGTGATCTTCGTTCCGTCGACGTTGATCGCGGTCACGCCGTTCGCGTGGCAGGTCCTGGGGAGCGTCGCGTTGATCCTGCTGCCGGTGGCGGTCGGGATCGCGATCTTGCAGTACCGCCTCTACGACATCGACGTCGTGATCTCCAAGACCGTCGTGTACGCGGCCCTCGCCGCGTTCATCACGCTGGTCTACGTCGCGATCGTGGTGGTCCTCGGCGGTGCGATCGGCGCGGCGAACGGCAACCTCGGCCTGGCGATCGTCGCCACCGCGATCGTGGCGCTCGCGTTCGAGCCCCTCCGCGAGCGGCTCCAGCGCTTCGCGAACCGCCTCGTCTACGGGGAGCGCGCCACGCCGTACGAGGTGTTATCGCGGTTCAGCGATCGCGTCGCCGGCACCTACGCGAACGAGGACATCCTGCCGCGTACCGCGCGCGTGATCGCCGAGGGCACCGGCGCCGATCGCGCCGACGTCTGGCTGCGGCTCGGCGATCAGCTCGTGCTCGGCGCCACGTGGCCGCCCGGCGGCCCCGACCGCGATCCCGTGCCGATCGGTGAGCGGGCGATCGGCATCTCGGGCGCCGATCGGACCGAGACGGTCCGGTACCACGACGAACAGTTGGGCGCGATCACGATCACGAAGCCGCCCGGTGAACCCGTGTCCCCGGCCGAGGACAAACTGCTGAGCGACCTGTCGAGCCAGGCCGGCGTGGTCCTGTCGAACGTCCGCCTCACGGCGGACCTCGAGGCCCGGCTCGAGCAGATCTCGCGGCAGGCGGTCGAGCTTCGGGCCTCGCGGCAGCGGATCGTTGCGGCGCAGGACGCCGAACGGCGGCGCCTCGAGCGCAACATCCACGACGGGGCGCAGCAGCACCTCGTGGCGCTCGCGGTCAAGCTCCGGCTGGTGCGAGGCCTGATCCGAACCGACCCCGGCCGTGCCCGAGCGATGGTGGAGGAGCTCCGCGGCCAGATCGACCTGGCGCTCGACACCCTCAACGCGCTGTCGCTCGGGATCTATCCGCCGCTGCTCGAGGAACAGGGGATCGCGGCGGCGCTGGCGGCGCAGTACGTCCGGACGCCGCTGCCCGTCCACCTGGACGCCGACGGCCTGCGCCGCTATCCGATCGAGACCGAGGCAGCCGTCTACTTCTGCTGCCTCGAGGCGCTCCAGAACGCCGCGAAGTACGCACGGGCGACCCGGATCGACCTCCGGCTCCGGGACCGGGACGGCGCGATCGTTTTCGAGGTCGAGGACGACGGGGTGGGATTCGATCCGGCCACGACGCCGAACGGTACCGGCCTCGTGAACATGAACGACCGGCTGTCGGTGCTCGGCGGATCCGCGTTCGTCAGCTCAGAGCCCGGAGCCGGCACCGTCGTCCAAGGTCGGGTACCCGTCGAGGACCTGGAGCGGATGCGATGACGGCGCGTCGTGCGTTCGGCGTGGCGATCCCGGTCGCGGTGATCGCGATCTTGCTGGCTGCAGCGTTCGCGAGCGACCGGGCGGGCCAGTCTCCAGCCGCCCCCTTGGTCTGGCTGCCGCTGTCGCTCGCGTGCGCGGGCGTCGGTGCCGTCCTGTGGGTCCGGAAGGTCGGGGGCGCGATCGCCGGGCTGCTGATCTTCAACGGCTTCCTGATCGCGTGCGGGATATTGGTCGAGTCGAGCGCACACGCCGCGATCGCGCGCGGGCTGCCGGTCGCGGCGTGGGCCGCGTGGGCGTTCCAGGCGTCGCTCGGCTTCTCGATCTCCTTCTTCCTGATCCTCCAGCTCTTCCCCACCGGACACCCGCTCGCACCCCGGTGGCGGATCCTCGTCTGGCTCACGATCGTGAACGCCGCGATGGGCATCCTGACCGCCGCGCTCGGCGTCACGCCGGAGTTCACGGCGAACTTCCCGGGGGTCGTGCACCCGGTGCAGCTCCTTCCGGCCGGCACCGCCAGGCTCCTCGACGGCCTGTCCGGGCTCGGGAACGTCGCGGTGTTCGTCGCCAGCGGGATCGCGGTCGTGCTCCGATACCGCCGGTCGATCGGCGACGAGCGCGCGCAGATGCGATGGGTCGCCGCCGCGGGCGCCGTCGCAGCCGCGGGGTTCGCGATCGGGATCCTCGCGATCCCGAGCGGGCCCGCGGCGATCTTCGCCCTCCTGGCGCCGCTGATCCCGCTCGCGATCGGCGTCGCGATCCTTCGATACCACCTCTACGACATCGACGTCGTGATCAACCGGACGCTCGTCTACGCCGCACTCGCCGCCTTCATCACGGTGGTCTACGTCGCGATCGTGGTCGGCCTGGGCCGCGCGATCGGCAGCGAGCACAGCGTGGCGCTGTCCGTCGCGGCGACCGCCGTGGTCGCCGTGGCGTTCCAGCCCGTGCGTGAGCGGGTGCAACACCTGGCGAACCGGCTCGTCTACGGGAAACGGGCCGATCCGTACGAGGTGATGGCGGGCTTCGCCGAGCGGATGGCGGGGACGCTCTCGGTCGACCGCGTGCTGCCCGAGATGGCCGAGGCCGCCGCGCTCGGCGTCGGCGCCTCCCAGGCGAGGGTCCGCGTCTTCCTGCCGGGCGGCGACCGCGACGAGGTGTGGCCTCCGGATGCGAACGGCCAGGCCGGCGAGACCACGACGATCCCGGTCGCCTACCAGGGCGATCCCGTCGGGGAGATCGCGCTCCGCACCGCGCCGGGCTCGGCGCTCGCGCCCGCCGAGCTGCACCTCCTCGACGACCTCGCCGGACAGGCGGGGCTCGCGCTGCACAACGTCCGGCTGACCGACGAGCTCGCGATCCGGTTGCGGGAGCTCGCCGAGCAGTCCGAGCAGCTCCGGATCTCGCGGCAGCGTTTGGTGACCGCGCGGGACGCGCAGCGCCGCGGCCTCGAGCGCGACATCCGGGAGGGCCCCGAGCGACGCTTGATCGAGATCGGCCATCGTCTCGCCACGGTCGGCGAGCTCGTCGTGCCCGATCCGGGGAGCGCCGAGGAGTTGCTCGACCGGCTCGGCGCCGACGCGAACGCCACGCTCGAGGGCCTGCGCGACCTCGCCCGCGGGATCTTCCCGCCGTTGCTCGCCGACAAGGGCATCGTGGCGGCGCTGGAGGCGCACGTTCGGAAGGTCGGCGCGGCCGCGACGATCGAGGCGTCGGAACGGTTCCGCGCCGTACGGTTCGACGCGGACACCGAGGCGTGCGTCTACTTCTGCTGCCTCCAGGCGATCCAGAACGTGATGCGGCACGCCGGCAACGCGCCGTGCACGATCCGTCTGGACGCCGACGAGGCCGAGATCCGGTTCTCGATCGCCGACGATGGGCCCGGCTTCGAGGTCCAGGAGACGCCGGCGGGGATGGGGCGGCAGATCATGCAGGACCGCGTGGACGCGATGGAGGGGACGCTCGCGAGCACGTCGGCGGCCGGCGCCGGTACCACCGTCTCCGTCCGGCTCCCGCGGCGCGAGGACATCCCGTGAGTGAGGAACGCACCGCGACCAGCTCGCGGACGATCGCCACCGCCGGCCTCGTCCTGATCGGCCTGCTCGCCGCCTTCCACGTCGCGTTCGGACGGACCGCGGGAACGTTCGACCTGACGCTCACGGGCGTCCTCGGTCTGATCGGCACGCTCGTGTTCGTGGCGCTGTTCGCCGGGATCGGGTGGATGATCGTCGTCCGGCAACCGGGGAACACGATCGGCTGGATCCTGCTCGTGACGCCGCTGATCGCGACGCTCGCGGCCGCCGTCGGTGACTACACGAGCCTCGCGCTCGTCGTCGATCCGGGATCGCTGCCGTTCGGAGTGGCGTTCGCGTGGCTCGATCGCTGGCTGATCGTGCCGGCGCTCTACGTGTTCGTCTTGATCTTCCTGCTGTTCCCGGACGGTCGCCTCCCGTCTCGGCGGTGGCGGCCCGTGTTGTGGCTCGCGGTGGCAGCACCGACGCTGACGATCGTCTCCTTCGCGCTGACCCCCGCCCGGTTGACCGGCGCCTTCTCGGACCTCACTTCGGTGAACGTGATGAACCCGCTCGGGGTCTCGATCTTCGGGAACCTCATGTCCACCCTGACCCAGGTCGGCGGCCTCGCGTCGGTGCTGGCCGGCGTGCTGTCGGTGTTCGCGCTGGTGATGCGGCATCGATCCGCGACCGGGGAGGTCCGGCAGCAGACGCGATGGCTCGCGTTCGTCGGGATCGCGGCCCTGATCGGCTTCGCGATCGCGATCGTCACCGGGATCACGCTCGGCGACGACTCGCAGCTGTCCGGCGCCGTGTTCCTGACGTCGTTCTTCGTGGTGCTCCTCGGCGTGCCGGTCGCGTGCGGCATCGCGATCCTGCGGTACCGCCTCTACGACCTCGACGTCGTGATCCGCAAGACGGTGCTGTACGCGGTCCTCGCCGGCTTGCTCCTCGCGGTCTTCGGCGCGGTGACCCTGGTGACCACGAGCCTGTTCGCGTCGGCGTCGAACGGCCGGCTCGACCTGATCGCCGGCATCGTCGTGGGCGCGCTGATCTGGCCGCTCCGCCGCGTCGCGACGCGGATCGCCGACCGTGTGGTCTACGGGCGTCGCGCGACGCCGTACGAGGCGATGACCGAGTTCGCCGGCCGGGTGGGCGAGACGTACGACACCGAGGACGTGCTCCCGCGCATGGCGCAGATCCTGGCCGGCGCGACGGGCGCGTCCTCCGCCCGGGTCCTGCTCGCGGTGCACGGGGAACTGCAGGAGGCGGCGTCCACCGGCTCGACCGAGGGCGCCGAGGAGCGCTTCGCCGTCCGGCATCAGGGCGAGGAGCTCGGGGCACTCGCCGTGACGATGCCGGCGAACGATCCGATGACACCGGCCAAGGCGGAGTTGGTCCGCGACCTCGCCTCGCAGGCCGGTCCGGTGCTCCGCAACGTCCGGCTGCTCGAGGAGCTCCGCGCGTCGCGGCAGCGGCTCGTCGCCGCCCAGGACGAGGAGCGACGGAAGATCGAGCGGAACCTCCACGACGGCGTCCAGCAGCAGCTGGTCGCGTTGAACGTCCAGCTCGGACTCCTCGCGAAGGTGGCCGGCCGCGATCCCGCCGCGGTTCCGGGGCTGGCCTCGGATCTCCAGGGCCGCGCGACCGACGCCCTCGAGGACCTCCGCGACCTCGCACGCGGGATCTACCCGCCGCTGCTGGCCGACCGCGGACTCCCTGCCGCGCTCGAGGCCCAGGCGCGCAAGGCCGCCGTGCCCACCACCGTCGAAACCGACGGCGTCGGCCGCTACCCACAGGACGTGGAGGCCACGGTCTACTTCTGCACGCTGGAGGCGTTGAACAACGTCGCGAAGTACGCCGGCGCGACCGCCGCGACGATCCGGCTCGCACAGACGGACGGCCACCTCTCCTTCGAGGTCGCCGACGACGGCCGCGGCTTCGACCCGGAGCGCACGGGCTACGGGACGGGCCTGCAAGGCATGACCGACCGGCTGGACGCGATCGGCGGAACCCTGAACGTGCGGAGCGCCGTTGGCGCCGGAACCACGGTCGTCGGCACCCTGTCCGTCGCGGAGCGGCGTCCGTGACCTACCGCGTGTTCGCGTGGGCGGGCTGGATCCTCGCGGCCGTGGTCTTGGCGGTGACGCTGGTGCTCGCCGCCGCGAACCACACCTTCTCCGAGGACCCCTCGACGGCGTTGTTCGTCCTGCTGATGGCGACGTATGCGTCGGTCGGCGCGATCCTCGCGATCCGGCTGCCGTCCAACCCGATCGGCTGGCTGTTCCTGACCGTCGGCGTCGGCGTGCTGCTCGGCGGTTTCGGCTCTGAGTACGCCAAGTACGCGTTGGGAACCTCACCGGGGTCGCTGCCTGCCGGCCGGATCGCCGCATGGATCAACAGCTGGAGCTTCATCTGCGTCGGCGCGGTCCCGCTGCTGCTGCTGTTGTTCCCCACCGGGCATCCCCCGTCCCGGCGCTGGCGGGTCGTCGTGATCGGCGTGCTGGTGTGCATCGGGGGTCTGGTCCTGGCGGCGATGCTGCAGCCGGGCACGATCGACGTCGCGCACGGGGTCCAGCCCGAGAATCCCTTGGGCGTGCAGGCGCTCCACGGGCTGGTGCACCTCGTGAACTGGGTGTTCGGCCTGGGCCTGCTGGCGTGTTCGTTCGCGTCGGTCGCCTCCCTGGTGATCCGGTTCCGGGGAGCGGAGGGCGACGAGCGCCAGCAGCTCCGATGGCTGGTCGCCGCCGGCGCCGTGGCGGCGTTCTTCCTCGCGCTCGCTGTCCTGACCAGCATCGGCCTGGCACCGAACCAGACGAGCCCGGTGAACGACCTCGCGTTCGGGCTGTTCGCCCTCTCCGTGGGTCTCGGGATCCCGGTCGCGACCGCCGTCGCCTTGTTGAAGTACCACCTCTACGACCTCGACCTGGTCGTGAAGAAGACCGTCCTGTACGTGGTCGTCGCCGCGATCGTCCTGCTCACGTTCCTCGCGGTGGCCCTCCTCGCCGGCGGGCTGATCGGCCGCAGCCGGACGGCGGCGGTGATCGTCGCGGCCACGATCGGGGTGCTGATCTGGCCGGCCCTCCGGGTGGCACGACGGATCGCCGACCGGATCGTGTACGGAGGACGGGCAACGCCGTACGAGGTCCTGTCGTCCTTCGGGGAGCGGATGGCCGAGACCTACTCCACCGAGGACATCCTGCCCAGGACCGCACAGCTGCTCGCGTCGGCCACGGGCGCGACGCGTGCCACCGTCTGGCTGCGCGTCGGACGCCAGATCAAGCCGGCGGCGGCCTGGCCGCCGGGCGATCACGAGCAGGAGCCGCTCGCGCTCGACGGCGACGAGCTCCCGCACCTGCCGGTCGACTGGGCCGAAGAGGTCCGCGACCGCGGCGAGCTGCTGGGGGCGCTGGCGGTGGAGATGCCGGCGAGCGATCCGATCGGACCCACGCGGCAGCGGCTGATGCGCGACCTCGCGGCGCAAGCCGGTCTCGTGCTGCGGAACGTCCGGCTGATCGAGGAGCTTCGGGACTCGCGGCGGCGGATCGTCGGCGCGCAGGATGAGGGTCGGCGGCGGCTCGAGCGCAACATCCACGACGGCGCCCAGCAGCAGCTCGTGGCGTTGACGGTACGGCTGCGCCTGCTCGAGCAGCAGATCGACCGTGATCCCGAGGGCGCGCGAGCGCTCGCGACCGAACTGCAAGGGGTCGCGACGGATGCGCTCGAAGATCTCCGCGACCTGGCCCGCGGGATCTATCCTCCGCTGCTCGCCGACGAGGGGCTCGCCGCCGCGCTCCAGGCCCAGGCTCGCAAGGCCGCGATCCCGGTCCGGCTCGACGTCGACGGGATCGGCCGGTATCCGCAGGAGACCGAAGCCGCCGTCTACTTCTGCACGCTCGAGGCGATCCAGAACGTCGCGAAGTACGCGCGAGGGTCGGAGGCGCGTGTGCGCCTGCGCGCTGATGACGGACGGCTGACGTTCGAGGTCGCCGATGACGGTGGCGGGTTCGATCCGGCGACGACGCGATCCGGGCTCGGCCTGGAAGGGATGGCCGACCGGATCGACGCGATCGGGGGGACGCTCGAGATCCGCAGCGCGCCCGGACGCGGCACCAGCGTTGCCGGCGACGTGCCCGTCATCTGAGCCGGCGCACGCCGGTCAGCCGCCGGTGGCCTCCCACGCGGCCTCAAGACGATCGGGTCCGAACACGGCCTTCGGGATGTACGCCTTCGCGCCGCACTCGGCGGCTCGCGGGGCGTACTCCTCTTCCTCGTAGGTGGACAGCAGCAGCACCACCACGGTGTCGGATCCCTCGAGGATCTGCCGGGTCGCGTCCAGCCCGTTGATGCCCGGCAGGTTCACGTCCATCAGCACGAGGTCGGGCGCGAGCTCCCGCGCCATCGTCACCGAGTCCTCGCCGGTCTCGGCCTCACCGACCACGTCGAACCCCTCCGTCGCCTCCACCACCATCCGGGCGGCCAGGCGGAAGGGCTCCTGGTCGTCGACGATCAGCACACGGACGGACACGAACTCCTCCTCCGGATCGAGCGTCCCAGAGGAGCGGCACTGCTGACAGGGGTGGTAGCACCACTTCTGCGCCGGGCCCGCCCGCCTCGGCGCTCAGGCGTCGGTGGGCTGCGCCTCGTCGAGCTCGTCGCGACGCTCGCGTGAGCCCGGCTTCTTCATGGCCGCCGTGCGCGCGAGCTTCGAGCGCAGCAAGCTCGGATCGTGGCCGGTCTGCGGGGTCTCCACCGGCTCGACCATCCGGTTCAGCATGTCCACGGCGGACTCGTCCGCCGGCGGTGCCGACGGGTGCGAGGACGCGGCAGTGCGCGGCAGCACGACGACCTCGGGCCACGCGGACGTGTCGGCCCGATCCGCCGGCGGATCGATCTCCGGCACCTTGACCACGTCGTCGTCGCGATCGCGGACCTCCTTCGGCGCAGCGGATGCCGGCACCTCGGCTGCCTCGGGCTCGGCCGCCTCGGGCTCGGCTGCGGCCCGCCCCGACGCCCGCGCGGCCAACGCCCGCTGGAGCTCGCCCTCGGTCTCGCGACGGTTCGTCTCGGACTCGCGGAGACGTCGCTCGAGACTCGCGATCCGGTCGCGTGCGTGCGCGCTCTCCTCCTCGCGCTCCTCCAGCTGCGCGAGCCGCTGCGCATCGACGGCGATCTGCCCGGCCGGGAGCGAGGATGGGTAGAAGGGCACGCCCGCACCGATGCGTGCGACGGAGCGACGGAACGACAGGAGCGCGAGCAGCAGGACGATCCCCGCCGCGATGCCGAGCGCCCACCGGTACCAGATCCACGCGTGTGACGTATCGACGAACCAGACCGTGGTGCCGGGGCCGACGCCGCGCAGTGCGCGATCCTCACCGAGATACGTCAGCGCGAACAGACCCAGCAGCACGATGGCCAACGGCCACCAGACCGCAGGGCTGACCCGATCTTTCGTGAAGCGTCCGACAGGCCCCAAAACCGCGTCCCCTCCCAGAGCCGTGGCGCGCTGAGCCTACCCCTTCGACCGTAGCCTGGTCATCCGGCCGGAAGGCGGAGAGTCCCCGTCGAAAGGCTCGGGTCGGACCCGGCCGAAAGGAGGGCCCGTTCGACGAGGAGCCGGGCGTTCAGGTTCACGTCATCGGCCAGGTCCGCCCGGCCGAGCTCCATCGCCGCGAGCGCGGCCGCGGACCGCGCGACCGGAACGGAGGCGGGCGGCGGCAGGTCCGGGTTCAGGAGCAGCTCGGTCGACGCGCCCGTCGCGGCCACGATGCGGTCCCGCAGGAGCGCCGACGCAGCCAGGAGCACGCGGTCGACGAACTCCCGCTCGGCGCGGCGTTCCCGCCGGTGGAACCGCGTCTCGATCCTGCGGATCGCGCCGCGGTAGGCCTCCTCCGGCCGGCCTTTCTCGTCCAGGAACGGCCCGAGCTCCTCCTTGAGCTCGCGACCCAGTCCTTCTTTGTAGGCCGCGGCCGCCGCGACGACGAGCTCCGCGCCCGCCAGCGCGCCGGCCGGGCCCGTCCCCGCGGCCGAGAGCGCCTCGGCCGCGACGTCGCGGAACCCGAGCCCGTCCTCGTCGGTCGCCAGCCGGCGGGCCCTGCCGAGGTTGCCGCCGGCCAGGCGGGCGGCGACCCGGGCACGCGGCTCGGCCACGCCCTCGGCGACGAGCGTCGTCACGACGAACGGCTCGCTGAGCGCGGTGAACGTCACGACGTGGCAGCGGCTCCAGATCGTCTCGGGGAGCTCGTGCGCGCGGGCCGACAGGAGCAGGAACACGCTGTCGGCCGGCGGCTCCTCGAGGACCTTCAGCATCGTGTCGGCGGCGGCCGGCGAGAGTCGGTCGGCCTCCCGGATGAGGAAGATCTTCCGGCCCGGCTCCGGCGGCGTCCGGAAGGCGGGCTGCCACACCTCCTCGCGGATCGTGTCCACGTGGATGTCGCGGCCCTCGGGCTCGACCACGAATTCGTTCGGGTGCTGGTCGCGCAGCGCCAGCTGGCAGTTCCGGCACTCGCCGCAGCCCCCGTCGGGACACAGCAGGGCGGCGGCGAACGCCCGGGCGGCGAGCGATCTCCCCGACCCCTCCGGGCCGGCCAGGACGTAGGCGTGATGTGGCCGCTCGGCCGAGCCCCGGAGGAACGCGATCGCGGCCTCCTGCCCGGGGATCCGCTCGAACACCGTCGCCGTCACGGCACCGAGGGTACCGCCGCCGGAGGACGCTGAGGGACGTGGGCCGGCGCGTCTCAGTCGTCGTGGCCGTCGCGCTCGGCGATCGCCCGTTCGAGCGCCCCCCGCACGTCGTCGAAGACGGCCGCCGGCTCTCGGTCGGCGTCGACCACCACGAACCGTTCCGGGTGCTCTTCCGCGATCTTCAGGTACCCGTCGGCGACCTTCGCGAGGAACGCCTCCCCCTCCCGCTCCATCCGGTCCGGCGGCTCGGGCGATCGCGCGAGCCCGGTCTCGGGCTCGACGTGCAACAGGATCACGAGATCGGGGAAGAGCCCCTGCGTGGCCCACACGTTCAGCGACAGCACGTCCGGCTCGCCCAAGCCGCGCGCCCACCCCTGATACGCGAGCGAGGAGTCGACGTAGCGGTCGCAGATCACGACCTTGCCGGCGGCCAGGGCCGGCCGGATCACGTTGGCCACGGTCTGCGCGCGGGAGGCCGCGAACAGCAACGCCTCTGCGCGGGCGTCCACGGTGCCGGTCGCCGGATCCAGCAGCAGCTCGCGGATCCGCTCGCCCACCGAGGTGCCGCCGGGCTCACGCGTGACCAGGACGTCCATCCCCGCGGAGCGCAGGAACTCCTCGGCCATGCCGATCTGCGTTCCCTTGCCGGCCCCTTCCACGCCCTCGAAGGCGATCAACAGGCCGGTGGCGGGCGGTCGTTTGAGCTTCGGCACGAGGGTCAGCGGGACGGGTCGCGACAGACGGTACCGCGTGAGCAGCCGGCGCGTGTTGAGCCCGGCGCCGACGACGAGGCCGCCGGCGACCCACAGCGCCAGGCGCGAGCCGGACAGGTCGATCCGCTGCCCCCCGACGAAGAACTCGGTCGAGCCGGCCGCGCGGGCGACCGACTCGAAGATCTGCGCGAGCGTGGGGAAGATCGCGAGCGACAGGAACAGGACCATGCGCGACATCGTCGTGAGCGCTCCGAACGTCCGGCCACGGAACTCGTCCACGACGTTCTCCTGCAGGAGCGTGTAGCCGCTCACCCAGGCGAGGCCGCAGAACGCGCCGAGCCAGACCGTGAACACGACCGCCCAGGACAGGTTCGGCATCGTCGCCAGGACGAACAGCGCGCCCGCCGCCCCGAGCAGCGACCACACGAAGACCAGCTCGCGGTCGAGCGCCTTGGCGGCCTGGCCGGCGGTGGCCATGCCCAGGCCCATCCCGACGCCGAACGCCGCGACCACGAGCCCCCATCCCGACGGCCCCGCCCCCAGCGTGACCTGGATGAACACGGGACCCAGCGCCAGCACGGCGCCGACGGCGCCGAACGCGATCACGATCCCGCCGGTCATCGCGGAGGCGATCGAGTTCTCCCGCAGGAAGCTGATCCCGTCGAGGGTGTCGTGCCACACCTTCGCGAGGTCGAGCCGCTCGTCGGTCCGCGCCGCCGGCGCACGCAACGCGATCCCGGCGACCATCACCGCCGAGAACATGAACGTCGCCGCGTCCAGGATCAACGCCAGCGACTCGGGCTGGGCGGCCAGCAGCGGCACACGCGCGCCGAGCCAGGTGGAGATCGCCGCGAGCGCCGCGAACGCCGCCCCTCCGATCGGCAACGTCGCGTAGGCGCTGAACAGCATCAGGGAGTTCGCGTTCGCGAGCTGGCGTCGCGGAACCAGGTTCGGCAACGAAGCATCCCGCGCCGGGATGAACAGCAACGACAGGCACTCGATCGCGAACGAGAGCGCGTAGATCGCCCACAGCTCGCGGAAGAAGACCATCGACAGGTACAGGACCCCGCGCGCGACGTCGGTCACGATCATGATCTGTTTGCGGCTCAGGCGGTCGGCGAGCGCCCCGGTGATCGGCCCGAACACGAACGCCGGCAGGGTCCGCGCGATCATCACGCCGGCGACCGCGAGCGAGGCGGTGGTGCCGCCGATGCTGGCCACGATCGCCGTGACGGCGACGAAGCCGACCCAGTCGCCGAACGAAGAGACGCCGCTCGCGGCCAACAAGCGCGCGAACGGGCGATGGGTGAGCAGGTCGCGGAACGTCGCGGACCGGGTGCCGCGGAGGGCGGCGACCTCCTCCGCGATCGACGTCACGGCTACCCCTTGGTGGCCGTGGAGCGCTTCCTCGCGGCGGGCTTGGCGGCCGATCGGGCCGCCGTCTTCTTCTTCGCGGTCGTCTTCTTCTTCGCGCCGGACTTCGTGGCCTTCGCCGCCTTCGCCGCCGCGCGGGCCGCGCGCGCCTCAGCCTTCACCCGCCGTGCCTCGGCCTCCGCTTCGAGGTCGCCGGACTTCGTGACGTTGAACTCCGGATCGAGCTCGGCGCCGCAGTTCCAGCAGCGGAGGGACTTCGGCCGCCGCAGCAGGATCGAGCCGCACTCGGGGCAGGGCCGGTCCTTCTCGGGCGGGTTGTTCACGGCCAGGTCGCACTCGGGATAGCGGTCGCAGCCGAAGAACACGCCGAAGCGCGTGCGCTTCTGAACGAGCTCGCCGCGGTGGCACTGGGGGCAGGTGACGCCGGTCGAGTCGGCGGGGTCCTTCTGGACGAAGCGGCAGTCCGGATACCCGCTGCAGCCGACGAACGGTCCGTAGCGGCCGACCCGGCGCTGGAGCTGGCGGCCGCACTCGGGGCAGCGCTCGTCGAGCATCTCGGGCTCCGCGCGCTCGGTGCCGTCCATGTTGCGGATGTAGCGGCACTCGGGGTAGTTGGGGCAGCCGATGAACCGGCCGTAGCGCCCGAGCTTGACCTGGAGCTTCGCCGGCACGCGACCCTCCTGCGGGCACAGCGGGCACAGCTCGTCGAGCTCCTCGGAGTACCGCTCGAACGCGTCCTCGGCCTTCTCGAGCGCGCGCTCGAACGGGCCGTTGAACTCCTCGAGCATCTGGACCTTGCGCAGCTGGCCCTCCGCGATGTCGTCGAGCTCCTTCTCCATGTAGGCGGTGAAGTTGACGTCGACGATGTCGGGGAAGTGCTCCACCAGCTTGTCCGTGACCACGATGCCGACGTCCTCAGGCCGGAAGCGCTTGTCCTCCAGCCGCACGTAGCCGCGGTCCTGGATCGTGGAGATGATCGACGCGTAGGTCGAGGGCCGGCCGATGCCGAGCTCCTCCAGCTTCTTAACCAGCGACGCCTCGGTGAACCGGGGCGGCGGCTGCGTGAAGTGCTGCTCGGGGACGACCTCGAGCATCCGGAGCGCCTGCTCGGCGGTCAGCGCCGGCAGGCGCGACTCCGCGTCCTCGTCGGGCTCGTCGTCGCGGCCCTCGCGGTAGAGCTTGAGGAACCCGTCGAACACCAGGGTCTGGCCGGTGGCGCGGAGCTGGTAGCGCGCGTCGCCGGAGATCGCCTCGATGTCGACCCCCACCTGATGGAAGCGCGCCTCCGCCATCTGCGTGGCGACGGTGCGCTGCCAGATCAGCGTGTACAGGCGCAGCTGATCGCGGTCGAGCGCTGCGGCGATCGTCTGGGGCCTGCGCAGCACGCTCGTCGGCCGGATCGCCTCGTGCGCCTCCTGCGCGTTGCGCGAGCGCGTCTTGTACCGGCGCGGCTCGGCGAGCTCGTAGTCCTTGCCGTGGTCGGTGTGGATCAGCTCGGCGATCTCGTGCAGCGCCGCGTCCGCGATCGTGACCGAGTCGGTCCGCATGTACGTGATCAGCCCGGTGGTGCCCTCGCCGGGCAGGTCGATGCCCTCGTAGAGGCGCTGGGCGACCGACATCGTGCGGCGCGCGCTGAAGCCGAGCTTCCGCGCGGCCTCCTGCTGGAGCGTGGAGGTGGTGAACGGCGGCGCCGGCGAGCGCTTCCGCTCCTTCTTCTCGACCCCCAGGACCCGGTAGGCCGCCGTGCGCAGGCGCTCGGCGTGGCCGGCGGCCTCCTCCTCGGCGCCGAGGACCAGTCCTTTCTTGTCGGGCCCCGGCGCGAGCTTGCCGTCGGGCACCTCCGTCAGGCGGGCCAGGAACGGCTGCTCGGGGTCCTCCGGCGTGAGCCGGACGTCGATGCTCCAGTACTCGACCGGGGTGAAGGCCTCGATCTCGCGCTCGCGCTCCACGATCAGCCGCACGGCGACCGACTGGACCCGGCCGGCCGACAGGCCCGGCTGGACCCGGCGCCACAGGATCGGGGAGATCCGGTAGCCCACGAGCCGGTCCAGGATCCGTCGCGCCTCCTGAGCGTCGAACAGCTCCATGTCGATCGTCCGCGGGTTCGCGAAGGCGTCCAGGATCGCGTCGCGGGTGATCTCGGTGAACGTGACCCGCTTGGCGCCGACCGGGTCGACCCC